>WOZN01000403.1 GCA_011620245.1 Acidovorax sp. | reverse complement strand
TTGCCTGGTACCCCGATCACGGCACCGGCGGGCGCATCCAACTGCCGTTTTTAGTTAAAGGACACGCATGCCGCAACCCTTTGTGACCTCCGAGGTGATCGAGCGCATCGTGTGCATGCTGCGGGCTCGGCTGCCGGGCCTGTTGGCTGTTTATGGATTTGGCAGCCGCGTGCAAGGCACGGCGGGGCCGGGCAGTGACCTGGACATAGCCGTGCTGGTGGCTGGCTACGCCGACGTGCTGCGGCTGTGGCAGCTCTGCGGTGAATTGGCAGACATCGCGGGCTGCGCCGTCGATCTGCTGGACTTGCGCGCAGCGTCCACGGTGATGCAGTACCAGATCATCACCCAGGGTGAGCGCTGGTGGGCGCTGGATGGGCAGGCGGCGATGTTCGAGAGCGCCATCCTGAGCGAAAAAACAGCGCTGGACACGGCGCGTGCCGGTCTGCTGGCCGATATTCAGAAGCGAGGAAATGTGTATGGTGGATGACGTGCTGATCAACAAGGCCGCCACGATCGAGCGCTGCGTGCTGCGCGCGCGTGAAGAATATTTCAGCGATCCCGCAAGTTTCGCTACGAACTTCACCCGCCAGGATGCTGCCATCCTGAACATACAGCGCGCCTGCGAGGCTGCGCTGGACATGGGCCAGCACCTCATCCGGCGCGACCGGCTGGGGATTCCGCAAAGTGCACGGGATGTTTTTGCCTTGCTGGCCCGGGCCGGCAGAATCGAGCCGCCCTTGGCCGAGGGCCTGAAGCGCATGGTGGGGTTTCGCAACATTGCGGTGCATGACTACCAGAGCCTGCAATTGCCCATCACCGTCGCCATCATCGAAAAACATCTGGATGAGTTTTTGCAGTACAGCAAGGCCATTTTGCAGCGCGATGCCGGGTAAGCAGCACATGGGCCTGACCACCAAACACAGCGCTGCGGCCGTCGCTGCGACCGCTCCCGCATTCCTTTCTCCCAGCCGCCGCGCCTGGCTGCGCTTCAAGCGCAACCGCCTGGGCTACTGGAGCCTGCTGGTTTTTTGCGTGCTGGTGGCGGTGAGCCTGTGCGCCGAACTGGTCAGCAACGACCGGCCGCTCATCGTGCGCTACGAGGGGCAGACCTACTTCCCCATGCTCAAGGACTACCCCGAAACCACCTTCGGCGGCGACTTCGCTACGCCCACCGATTACCTTGACCCCTTCATCCGCGAGCGCATCACCAGCGGCAGCAACTGGGCGCTCTACACCCTCAATCCCTACGGCCCCGACACGCTCAATTACTTTGCCAAGGCGCCCAACCCCTCGGCGCCCACGGCCGACAACTGGCTGGGCACCGACGACCGGGGGCGCGACCTGCTGGCGCAACTCATCTATGGCTTTCGCGTGAGCGTGCTGTTTGCGCTGGCGCTCACCGTGACGGGCGTGGTGCTGGGCGTGGCCACGGGCGCCATCCAGGGCTTTTTTGGCGGCAAGATCGACCTGGCGTTCCAGCGCTTCATCGAAATCTGGGGCTCCATGCCCGAGCTGTACCTGCTCATCATCTTCAGCGCCGTGTTTGCGCCCAGCATCTCGCTGCTGCTGATTTTGCTGAGCCTGTTCGGCTGGATGGGATTGAGCGACTATGTGCGCGCCGAGTTTTTGCGCAACCGCCAGCTCGATTATGTGAAGGCCGCGCGCGCTTTAGGCGTGGGCAATGGGCAGATCATCTGGCGCCATATCCTGCCCAACAGCCTCACGCCCGTGGTCACCTTTTTGCCGTTTCGGATGAGCGCGGCCATTCTCGCGCTGACCTCGCTTGATTTTTTGGGCCTTGGTGTGCCGCCCGGCACGCCCAGCCTGGGCGAACTGCTCAGCCAGGGCAAGAACAGCATCGACGCGTGGTGGATTTCGCTCAGCACCTTTGGCGTGCTGGTGGTCACGCTGCTGCTGCTCACTTTCATGGGCGATGCGCTGCGCGACGCGCTCGACCCCCGAAAGGCCGAAAAATGACGGGCGAAGCCATCAACCCGCTGTTGCAGGTGCATGACCTGACCGTGCGCTTTGGCGCCAAGGAAGTGGTGCGCGGCGTCAATTTCAGCATCGCGCCCGGCGAAAAACTGGCGCTGGTGGGCGAATCGGGTTCGGGCAAGACCATCACCGCTTTGAGCCTGCTGCGCCTGGCGGGCGATGCCAAAATCAGCGGCCAGGTCATGCTGCGCGGGCGCGACCTGCTCTCATTGTCAGAGCGCGAGATGCGCGGCATTCGCGGTGGCGACATCGCCATGGTGTTTCAGGAGCCCATGACGGCGCTCAACCCTTTGATGACCATCGGCCAGCAGATTGCCGAGGTTTTAGAGCTAAAAAAGGCTCTGAAGCCCGCCCAGTGTGCGCAAGAAGCTATCGAATTGCTAGCAAAAACCGGCATCCCCGAGCCCGCACGCCGCGCGGCCAGCTTTCCGCACCAGTTGAGCGGCGGCCAGCGCCAGCGCGCCATGATCGCCATGGCCCTGGCCAGCGAGCCCGCGCTGCTGCTGGCCGACGAGCCCACCACGGCGCTCGACGTCACGCTGCGCGTCCAGATTCTCGACCTGCTGTCCGACCTGCAGCGCAAAAGCAGCGCGAGGGGCGGCATGGCCGTGCTGCTCATCACGCACGACCTGAACCTGGTGCGCCGCTTTGCCGACCGCGTGGCCGTGATGGAGCAGGGCATGCTGGTGGAACAGGGCCGCGTGGCCGATGTGTTTGGCGCCCCGCAACATGAATACACCCGCCGCCTGATCGCCAGCCAGCCCCGGCGGGATGTGGTCGAGGGCAATGCGCCCGCAGGCATTGCACCGGTGGTGAAGACGCGGGATTTGCGCGTGACTTACCCCACGCCCTTGCCCGGCATGCGTGGCTGGTTCAGGAAAGGCGAGTTCGTGGCCGTGCAGGGCGCCACGCTGCAACTGCTGCCCGGCCGCACGCTGGGCGTGGTGGGCGAATCGGGCTCGGGCAAGTCCACGCTGGCGCTGGCCATCCTGGGGCTGCTGCCGCATGGTGGCGAGCTGGCCGTGGCGGGACAGGGCTGGCAGCAGCCCGCCACACGCAACACGCCCGCCAACCAGCGGCTGCGCCGCAAGGTGCAGGTGGTGTTTCAGGACCCGTTCTCATCGCTCTCGCCGCGCCTCACGGTCGAGGAGATTGTGGGCGAGGGCCTCAAGGTGCACGAGGCGGCGCTGAGCCAGGCCGGGCGGCGTGCGCGGGTGCAGGCCGCGCTCCATGAGGTGGGCCTGACCGAAGCGCAATACCCCGGCCTGCTGGCGCGCTATCCGCATGAATTTTCGGGCGGCCAGCGCCAGCGCCTGGCCATTGCGCGTGCGCTCATCGTGCAGCCGCAGGTGCTGGTGCTCGACGAGCCCACCAGCGCGCTCGACGTCACCATCCAGCAGCAGGTGCTGGTCCTGTTGCAGCGCCTGCAGCGCGACAAGGGCCTGAGCTACCTGCTCATCACGCACGACATGGACGTGATCCGCGCCATGGCGCACGAGGTGCTGGTGATGAAAGACGGCGCCGTGCTGGAAAGCGGCGCCGTGGCCCAGGTGCTCAATGCGCCGCAGCACCCCTACACGCAGCGGCTGGTGGCTGCGGCCATGGTGCCCCCGCCAGCCTGAGCGGAACAGGGCAGGCTGCCGGCGGTTTGCGCGCTGTCAGATCGTGAACAGGTTCTTGCATCTGTTGCCCCCGCTGTGAGGGGCGCGCAGTACGGTTCAGGGCTCCTTGGGATCGAGGCGGTCGCGCCGGACCGCTTCGTCCTCCATCAACTCGAACCACATTGCATTGAGAACGGCGAAGGCGGCTGCCAGGGGCAAACCGAGAATCCAGGCGAAATACCACATGGTCAATGTCCTATGAATGATGGTGTGCGCGTCAGTACGCATGGTCCTTGCCGTCCTGGATGGCCTCGGGATCGACCTTGCCGCGCAGGACCGAGAACACCCAACTGGTGTACGCCAGGATGATGGGCATGAAGATGGCTGCCGAAACGAGCATGATGAACAGCGTCAGGTGACTCGACGACGAGTCCCAGACGGTCAGGCTCGCCGACGGGTTGACCGACGAGGGCAGGATGAAGGGGAACATGGACACGCCCACGCTGGCGATGATGCCGGCGATGCCGATGCCGCCGGCGAGCAGCGCAGCCAGCGGCCGGCGCATGGTCAGGCAGAGCGCCGCGATCACCGGCCCGGCCAGACCCAGCGCCGGCACCACCCACAACGCGGGATGGGTGGCGTAGTTGGCGAACCAGGCGCCGCCCCGCGCCACGGCGTTCTTGAGCAGAGGGTTCGAGGCGCCTGAAGTGTCGATGCTGCTGGTGATGGCATACCCCGTCACGAAGTAGGCCAGCAGCACACCCGCCACCGCATACAGCACCGTGGTGAGAAGCGCCGCCACGATCCCGAAACGGCGCGCGCGTTCAGCCACGGTGCCCGATGTCTTGAGCTGCAGCCAGGCGGCGCCGTGCATGACCAGCATCGCGACCGAAACCAGGCCGGCGAGCAAGGCATAGGGGTTGAGCAGCCCGAAGAACGAGCCGTCGTAGAAGATCTGCATGTCGTCCTCGATGCGAAACGGCACGCCCTGCAGCACGTTGCCCATGGCCACGCCGAAGATCAGTGCGGGCACGAAGCCACCCACGAACAAGACCCAGTCCCAGCGGCTGCGCCATGCCGGCTCTTCGCGCTTGCTGCGGAACTTGAAGGCCGCTGGCCGCAGGATGAGCGCGACGAGGATCGCGAACATCGCCAGGTAGAAGCCCGAGAACGAGACCGCGTAGAGCTGCGGCCAGGCCGCGAAGATGGCGCCCCCGCCGAGGATCAGCCAGACCTGGTTGCCCTCCCAGACCGGGCCGATGGTGTTGATGACGACACGGCGCTCGATGTCGCTGCGCGCCACGAAAGGCAGCAGCGTTCCGGTGCCCAGGTCGAAACCATCGGTAAGGGCAAAGCCGGTCAGCAGCACCCCCAGCAGCGCCCACCAGATCAGGCGCAGGACATCGTAGGAGATCAGTTCGTGCAGGATCATGTTCGTTTCTCCTTGGGGTGTTACTGTGCAGGCGCCAAGTCGGCCGAGGCGGCGGGCCGACCTTCGATGCGGGCCGGAGCATGGTCATCGGGGCCTTTGCGGATCGCCTTGAGCATCAGCTTCATCTCGATGACGAGCAGGACGGTGTAGATCGCGACGAAGCCGGCGATGGTGAGCAGCACGGTCGATGCGCCCAGGTTCGAGACAGCCACGGCCGTCGGCAGAACGCCTTCGATGACCCAGGGCTGGCGTCCCAGTTCGGACACGATCCAGCCACATTCGGCGGCGATCCATGGCAAGGGGATGGACCACACGGCGACATTGAGCAGCCATCGGTGCGCATCCAGCTTGCGCCGGGCCGAAAGCCAGAAGAACGTGCCGGTCAGCACGATGAAGAAGAAGCCCAGGCCGACCATCAGCCGGAATGTCCAGAACAACGGCGCCACCTGCGGAACGGTATCCCGTGCGGCCTGGGATATCTGCTGCGGCGTGGCCTGGCGCGGGTCGTCCACATGGCGCTTGAGCAGCAGCGCATAGCCCAGCGTATGCCCATGCTCCTCGAAAGCGGCCTGCGCCTGGGGCGGGACGCCCGCGCCACCTTTCGCGGCGCGGATCTGCTGCAGGGCGTCGTAGGCCACGATGCCGTCCCGGATATGCGTCTCCACACGCGCGACCAACTCGTTGATGCCAGGGATCTCGGTGGTCAGCGAACGTGTGCCGATCAGCCCCATGGCCCACGGGATGTGCACTGCATAGTGCGTCTCGCGCGCCGCCTGGTCGGGAAAGCCGAAGGCGGTGAACGCGGCCGGCGCGGGCTCGGTCTTCCACATCGCTTCGATGGCGGCCAGCTTCATCTTCTGGTGCTCGGTGGACAGGTAGCCGCTTTGGTCGCCCAGCACCACCACAGACAGCGCCGAGGCGAGGCCGAAGGAGGCGGCCACGGTCATCGAGCGCTTGGCCAGCTGCAGGTGCCGCCCCTTGAGAACGTACCAGGCCGACACGCCGAGCACGAAGATGGCGGCCGTCACGTAGCCGGCCGAGACGGTGTGCACGAACTTGGCCTGCGCCACCGGGTTGGTGAGCACGGCGAAGAAGTCCGTCATCTCCATGCGCATGGTCTGCGGGTTGAACTGCGCGCCGACCGGGTTCTGCATCCAGCCGTTGGCGATCAGGATCCACAGCGCCGAGAAGTTCGAGCCCAGCGCCACGCACCAGGTGACCACCAGATGCCCGACTTTGGAAAGCCGGTCCCAGCCGAAGAAGAACAGGCCGACGAAGGTCGCTTCCAGGAAGAAGGCCATCAGCCCCTCCAAGGCGAGCGGCGCGCCGAAGATGTCGCCCACATAGTGGCTGTAGTAGCTCCAGTTCATGCCGAACTGGAACTCCATCACGATGCCCGTGGCCACGCCCATGGCGAAGTTGATGCCGAACAGCACGCCCCAGAACTTGGTCATGTCGCGCCAGATGGTCCGGCCCGTCATCACGTAGACCGTCTCCATGATGCCGATCACGATGGACAGGCCCAGCGTCAGCGGTACGAAAAGAAAGTGGTAGAGCGCCGTGATCGCGAACTGCAATCGCGACAGGCTGACGATGTCAAAGTCCATGGTGGGTTCCTCTATCGATGTGAAATCATGTGTGCTTGAAAAGATCAGTCGGGGCGCAAGGCGGCCAACGTCGTTTCGAAGCCGGCGCTGCCGCGCGGAAATTCGGCGTCGATCCGGCCGCCGCGCAGTACCAGCAGGCGGTCGGCCAGCGCCGCCTCGCGCCGCAGGTGCGTGGCCATCAGCCAGGCGCGCCCCGCGCCCAGCGCATGGAGCCGCGCCAGCACGTCGGCAGCCGTGATGGCGTCCAGCCCTTCGGTGGGCTCGTCAAGCAGCCACAAGGGGTGGGGTTGAAGCAGCAATCGCGCGAGCGCCAGGCGGCGTGCTTGTCCGCCGGACAGGCCCAGTCCACCTTCACCGAGCCGGGTGTCCAGCCCGGCGTGCAGGGCTCGTACCTCGGAGGCGAGCCCTGCTGACCCGAGCGCGCGCCAGAGGGCGTCGTCGTCGGCATCGGCGTCGGCCAGCAGCAGGTTGTCGCGCAGGCTGTCCTGGAAAAGATCGGTGCGCTGGCTCAGCCACGCATAGGGCAATGTCCGGATGGTTCCCTGCCGAGGGGGTAGCTCGCCGGCGGCCAAGGCCATCAGCGTCGACTTGCCGGCACCGCTGGGTCCGACCACGGCGACCCGCTCTCCGGCGGCCAATGTCAAAGTGAACGACTGCAGAGCGTCCACGGGGCTGTCGGGGTAGCGCGCGGACACCTGTCTCAGGCAGATCGCATATCCCGGCTCGGGAGCCTGGGCAGGCAGGGATGCCTGCTGATCCTGTTGAGACACGCCGCAATACGGTGACAGCCGTCGCGCCGCCAGCCACGTGCGCCCGGCCTCCAGCGCGCCTCGCCTGAGCGCGGCGAACGGCTCCATCGCGCTCAGCGCGATCAACAAGGCCAGCGTTGCGCCAGCGGTTCCGAGCCGGCCTTGATCGACCAGCACGCCAACCCCGAGCAGCACGAGGGCCAACGTAAGACTGCCGGCCACACCATAGACCGCGCCAGCCGCCACGTCCAGGCGGTGCAAATGCCGGTCTGCACGCGCCAGACGACGGTCTGTGCGTTGCAGCGCATCGCGGTGGCTCGCCATGCGGCCGGCCATGACCAGCTCGGTCTGGCCGGACACCAGGTCCACGGCCTGGGCGCGCAGGCGCTCGGTGATCAGCGCGCGGCGCACGGCGGGCAGACGCGAGCGAAGGAGCAGTCCAGCAGCCACGGCGGCGCCGACGGCCAGCATCCACGCCCCCAGCGCGATACCGAGCCAAGGGGCCATGGTGCCGAGCACCACGGTGCCAAGGACCGTGGCACCCAGCGCCGCGCTGGCCGGCACCAGCAGGCGAAGATAGAGGGATTCCAGGGCGTCGAGGTCGCTGGTCAGGCGGAACAGCGCCCGGGCCGGGCGGCGCAAGAGATCCCGGATGTTCCCTGCGCCCGCCCAACCCCGAAACAGGCGCTCGCGTAGCTGTGCCAGCGCGGCGAGCGTGGCATCGTGTGTGATGAGCCGCTCGCCATAGCGCGTAGCGGTGCGCCCCAGCGCCAGCAGGCGGATTCCGGCCGATGGTGCGAAGACGTCGAACACCAGGGCGCTGGCCACTTGCAGTCCTGCGATCGCCGTGGCGGCGATGAACCAGCCCGACAGGCCCAGCAGGCCCATGCCCGTGAGGACGGTCAGCGCCGCCAGCGCAGCGCCCAGGGCCATGCGACGAGAAGACCCGGCGAACATGGCCCGCAGCGCGGGCAGCAGGGCCGGTGCTGCGGCGGCTCTATGCGCCATACCATCCTCCCGGGACGGGCTGCGCGGCATCGACCGGCGCAGCAAGGTGCACCACGCGGTCCATGCGCGCGGCGAGCACCGGGTCGTGGGTGGCCACGATCAGGGTGCGCCCCTGGGCCAGGGCCACGAGGGATTCGATGACCTGTTCGGCGGTTTCGGTGTCCAGATGCGCGGTCGGCTCGTCCGCCAGCAGCAGGTCGGCACGCGGTGCGGCGGCCAGGCGGGCAAGCGCCAGACGCGCGGCTTCGCCTCCCGACAGGCCCATGCCGCCTTCTCCGAGTGACGTTCCGGGATGGGCCTGAGCCACCTGGTCGAGCTGCGCCCATTGGATCGCCCGGTGCACTTGCATGCTCCCCACGCCCGTTCGCCCGAGGGCGACGTTGTGCTGGACCGACCCGGAAAACACATGCGGTCGCTGCCCCATCCAGGCCATGCGGGCGCGCAGCCGGCGTGCCGTTTCGGCGGTCAGCGCGGTGCCGCCGATGTCGATGCGGCCCTCCGAAGCGGGCAGCAATCCGGCCAGCAGCGACATCAGGACGGTCTTTCCGGTTCCACTGCCGCCCACCAGGGCGACATGCTCACCGGGCTTCACATCCAGCGCAAAGTCCCGGAAAACGGATGTCTCGCCAGGAAACGCGAACGCAAGGTCTTGAACCTTGACACGTGGCGGACGAACTGGCGTGCCATCTTCTTGCGGTGGCACGGCCGAAGCCCCCTGCGTAGCCTGATTCGGTGATGCCTCGCCCGGCAATGGCAACCCGTCGGCGTTGAGCTGGTCCAGGGCATCCATTGCTGCCATGCCAGCAGCCCGGTCATGCCAGACCGAGGCCAATTCCCTCAAGGGCTCGAAGAAGGCGGGGGCCAGCAACAGGACGAACAGGCCTTGCGCAAGGCTGAGACGCCGGCCCCAGGCACCGAAATCCAGGTGCCCCAGCAGATGGAACCCGACGTAGGCGGCCACCATCGCAACACCCAGCGCCGCGAACAGCTCCAGCACCGCCGATGACAGGAATGCGATGCGCAGCACGTGCATGGTGCGTTGGCGCAGATCCTCGGCGCTGGCGCGCAGGCGGCGCGCCGTGGCATCGACGCTGCCCAGTGCGCGCAGCGTCGGCAAGCCACGCAGGCGATCGAGCAGGAACGCATTCATGCTGCCCATCTGCAGCCACTGGGCCTCGCTGGCGGCTCTGGCCCGCCAGCCCACGATCACCATGAACATGGGGATCAGCGGCGCCGCCAGCACGAGCACGGCTGCGGCGGCCCAGGAATACCAGGCCACGGGCAGCAGAATCAGCGCCGGCATGATGCGCACGCGCCAGGTGGCGCCGCGGTAGCGCGTCTGCCAGGGCAGCATCGCCTCGGCCTGCTCTGCCAGTGCACTCGCGGCGGCACCGGCGTGCACGCGGGCCCGGTCCAGCGGAGAACGCGCCGCCATTGCAGCGATGGAGCGGTCGCGCCAGTGGCTGAGGTGCTCGCGGGCCGTATCGAACATGCGCCCAGCGCTCCACGCCTCCAGCCAGGCGCGCAGCATGCCTGCCAGCACGATGCCCGCTGCGGGCCACAAGACACCGTTCAGCCCCGCGCCATTGTGCAGGCGGGACACGCCCAGCGCGAGCAACGCCGCCTGCGGCAGCCACAGCAGCGGGCTGACCGCATGGATCAGGCAGGCCGCATCAAGCTGCAAGTCCGACGTCGGCCGAGACCCGGTTGTGAGCGTCCTGTCCGGCGGTGCCATGGCTCAGCGAACCTTGCTTGGGGCTGTGTCGTCCATCCTGGAGTTCACGCGGCCATCCGGATGGGGATCTTGAGGTAATGCACGCCGTTGGATTCGGCGCGGGGGAGTTGGCCAACCCGGGTGTTGACCTGGATCGACGGCAGCAGCATTGTGGGTACCGCCAGGGTGGCGTCGCGCTGTTGGCGCATCGCGACGAACGCATCCTATCCTGAGGGTTTCTCCGTCCTTGAGAAGGCGATCGAACTCGCTGCCGTCGCCTGACATATCGTCGAAGTTGAAGCCCGGGCGGAAGATCGTCTGCGCGTCGCGGATATGCTCACCGATGGCAACCTGGGCACCAGTACGCTGCCGGATGTAGCGGGCCGTGCTCAGATGATAGGCGTGCGCATGGGTTTCCAGCACCCAGGCGACGGTCAGGCCGCCACTGCGCGGGGCATCCAGCACGCGGTCTGCGGATGCCGCGGAGGCCTTGCCGCTGCCATGGTCATAGAGGCTGAGAGTTTTTTGAGCGTGGCCGAGCGGCGCGCCAAAACAAGTTCGCTCTAGGCGCAAAGCGCAGTCATAGCTTGGGCTATGGCGAGCATTTGCAACAACGAG
>WOZN01000389.1 GCA_011620245.1 Acidovorax sp. | reverse complement strand
CTGGGCGTCCCAGTAGGACTGCAGCTTCAGGATGATTTGTTGGAAGGTCAGCATGCGTGTGCGTGCACGGAAGGAACCGCGCAGAAATTATGTGTGCCGTGGGGCGCGCCCGCAGACGCGCAAGGCTGGGATTTTACGGTCCAGCGGCCCGCCCGCCCCGCAGGACAGACGGGCCGCGCGGGCCTGGACCTGGATCAATCGTCCCAGCGGCGCAGCACCAGGCCGGCGTTGGTGCCGCCAAAGCCGAAGCTGTTGGACAGCGCGGTGCGCAGCGGCGCGTCAACCGTCTTGCGCACCAGGGGCATGCCTTCTGCGGCGGGATCCAGCGTCTCGATGTTGGCCGAAGCGGCAATGAAGCCCTGGCGCAGCATGAGCAGACAATAAATCACCTCTTGCACGCCCGTGGCACCCAACGAATGGCCGGTGAGCGACTTGGTGGACGAGAACGGGGGAATGGCGTCGCCGAAAACTTCGCGGATGGCACGCAGCTCGGGCACATCGCCCACGGGCGTGGAGGTGCCGTGGGTGTTGATGTAGTCGATGGGCTCGCTCACGGTGGAGATGGCCTGGCGCATGCAGGCAATGGCGCCGTCGCCCGAAGGGGCCACCATGTCGGCGCCGTCGGACGTGGCACCAAAGCCGATGACTTCGCCCAGGATGGTGGCGCCCCGCGCCAGGGCGTGGTCCAGACTTTCGAGCACCACGGCGCCGCCGCCGCCCGACAGCACAAAGCCATCACGGTGGGCGTCGTAGGCGCGCGAGGCTTTCTCGGGCGTGTCGTTGTAGGCGCTGGACATGGCGCCCATGGCGTCAAACAGCATCCCCATGCCCCAGGTGACTTCTTCGCCGCCGCCGGCAAACATCACGTCCTGCATGCCCCAGGCGATCTGCTGGGTTGCCGCACCGATGCAGTGCGCCGAGGTGCTGCAGGCCGAGGTGATGGAGTAGTTGATGCCCTTGATGCCGAAGTTGGTGGACAGGCATGCGGACACGGTGGAACTCATGCAGCGCGTGACCTGGTAGGGCCCCACACGGCGTATGCCCTTGCTGCGCAAAATATCGGCCGCTTCGATCTGGTTGGCGGGCGAGCCGCCGCCCGAGCCCATGATGAGACCGGTGCGCGGGTGCGACACCTGCTCGGGCGTGAGGCCCGACTCGGCAATGGCATTGGCCAGCGAAATATGGGCATAGGCCGCCGCATCGCCCATGAAACGCAGCTGCTTGCGGTCGATCAGCGCCTCCAGATCGATCTGGGGGACGCCCGCCACGCGGCTGCGCATGCCCACCTCGGCGAACTGCGGCATGGCGCGAATGCCCGAGCGGCTTTCACGCAGTGCCTGCGTGACGGTAGCCATGTCGTTGCCGATACACGAGACAATGCCCGTGCCCGTGATCACCACGCGTTTCATGCTGGCTCTCCTTGCGGCGCTCCGTCTTGTGCCGCTACTTCTTTCTTGAAAAGGCCCACGCGCAGGTCGTTGGCCACGTAGATTTCCTTGCCGTCGGCCAGCAGACGGGCATCGCCAATGGCCATGACCAGCTTGCGCCTGATGACGCGCGTGATGTCGATTTCGTAGGTGACGAGCTTGACCTGAGGCCCCACTTCGCCGGTGAACTTGACCTCGCCCGCCCCCAGCGCGCGGCCACGGCCCGGCAGTTGCAGCCAGGTCAGGTAAAAGCCGATGAGTTGCCACATGGCATCGAGCCCCAGGCAGCCGGGCATGACCGGGTCGCCCTGGAAATGGCAGGCAAAAAACCACAGGTCAGGGCGCACATCGAGCTCGGCCCGGATCTTCCCCAGCCCGTGCGCGCCGCCATCGCTGTCGATGTGCGTGATGCGGTCAAACATCAGCATGGGCGGCAGCGGCAGACGCCCGCTGTCAGCGCCGAACAGCCGGCCCTCACCCGAGGCGATCAGTTGTTCGTAGGAAAAGGAATCTGCCATTTTCAATCGTGCTCCAGAACAGCGGCCGTGCCGCTTCAAAAATTCACCATGCGCAACCCCCTGCTCCCGGTTGCAGGGCTCCATTATCAAGGCACATCCAGGGCGATGGCGCGCATACCCGCCGATTGACCTGTTGGTCGATCATGACAGGCCGGGGCTGCATGGCGCAAATCAATGCCAGCAGGCGTGCGGCCGCATGAAACCGTGCTTTTCAGCGCCGCCGGCGCCGCGCGAAAGCGGCCCCTGCGACCACGCAAACGCCTGCCACCCACAAGGGCGCCAGACCCCAGCGCGCCACCCACCACGCATAAGGCGTGATGCCCCAGCCATCTTGGGCGCTGAGCCCGCGCCCGTGCACCTCGCCGGTCAGCACCCCGCGGGTGTAGCGCGCCAGCGCATGGGTGACCACGCCCCGGTGGTCGATGATGGCGGTGGCCCCGGTGTTGGTGGCGCGCACCATGGGGCGCTCGAACTCCAGCGCGCGCATGCGGCTGATCTGCAGATGCTGGTCGATGGCGACCGTGTTGCCAAACCAGCCAATGTTGCTGAGATTGACAAACAGCGTGGGCGCACTGGCCGGATCCGCAAAACGGGCCCCCAGCTCTTCGCCAAACAAGTCCTCGTAGCAGATGTTGGGGGCAATGCGCTGCCCCGCCCAGGCAAAGGATGGCTGCACGAGGGCGCCCCGGTTGAAATCACCCAGGGGAATATTCATCATGGCCGTGAACCACCTGAAAAACGGCGGAATGAACTCGCCGAACGGCACCAGGTGGTGCTTGTCGTACTGGTACGGCAACGGCTGGGATGGGGCCAGGCCCAGCACCGAATTGGTGTAGCCCCGCCCCGCGTCGCCCAACGGTATGCCCACCAGCGCCGCCTGCGCGCCCTGGCCGAAATGCGCCGCCAGCCCCTCCAGATAACCCGGCATGAGTTGCTGCGGCAGCAGCGGAATGGCGGTTTCAGGCGCGACAACGAGGGACGCCCTGGCAGCTTGCATTGCATCGGCATACCACTGCAGGGCCAGCGGCACGCCGCTGCCGGGCTGGAATTTTTCGTCCTGCGGAATGTTGCCCTGGAGCAGCGCCAGGCTGATCGGGGCAGGCGGCGGCACCGCCGGGGTGTGGCACAGTTCGACAGCGCAATGGCGTTGCAGCCCGGCACCCGCGAGCACCAGCGCGCCGCCCGCAACCAGCGCCCAGGCGCGCAGGCTGCGCAGGTCGCTGGAGCGCGCCAGCGCCAGCAGCATGGCCAGCACCGCTGCCACGAACCCGATGCCATACACCCCCACGGTGCGCGCCAGCGCACTCAAAGGCCCCTGCACATGCGCATAACCGCCGGCGCCCCAGGGGAAGCCCGTCAGCAGCGTGCCGCGTGCCAGCTCCGCCAGCAGCCAGACTGCTCCGAAAAGAATAGCTGTCAGCGCACGGTGGGTGGGCATCAGACGCGAAAAAAGCGCCAAAGCGGCGGCATAGTAGGCACCAAGAAAGGCCGCCAGCCCCAACACGGCAACCACCGCCAGCGGCGCGGCCAGACCGCCGTAGCGGTGCATGGAAATGAAAAGCCACCAGAAGGTGGCCGTCAGCCAGGCAGTGGCAAACACCCAGCCCAGCCCGGATGCCTGGCGCCAGGGCGTTGGGGCACGCACCAGCCAGGCCAGCACCGCCAGCGACAGGATCTGCAGCCACCACTGCGGCGCGCCAGTCCAGGGCCAGGCCAGCGACAGTGCCTGCGCCACACCCGCCGCGGCGGCCAGGCAGGCTTGCACTGCAAGCGCAGCCCCGGACAGGCGGTGCAGCCGGGCCATCAGCCGGTGACGCTGTTTTCGTCAACGCGCGACACCTTGAACCAGCGCACGGCGCCGCCCTTGGTGTGCAGCACCACGAAATGCAGTCCACCCAGCTGCGTGTGCTCACCCCGCTTGGGCACATGCCCCATTTCGTGGGCGATCAGGCCGCCGATGGTGTCAAAGCTCTCGTCGGGGTCGCTGCCCCGCAGGGCGACGCCAAAGGCTTCGGCGACGCGTTCGATGGGGGTGTCGCCGCTTACGCGGTAGGTGTGGTCTGCCAGGCCGAAGATGTCGCCTTCGTCTTCGGGGATGTCGAACTCGTCTTCGATCTCGCCCACGATCTGTTCCAGCACGTCCTCGATGGTGATCAGGCCGGCCACGCGGCCGAACTCGTCGATCACGATGGCCATGTGGTTGCGGTTGCTGCGAAACTCGCGCAGCAGATCGTTCAGCCCCTTGCTTTCCGGCACGAAGGCGGCCGGGCGCAGCAGGGCGCGGATGTTCAGCTCGGGTGCCCGCTGCAGCTTAAGCAGGTCCTTGGCCATGAGGATGCCGATGATGTTTTCACGCTCGCCCTGGTACACCGGAAAGCGCGAGTGCGCGGTGTTGATCACCTGGCGCAGCAGTTCGTCAAAGGGCGCTTCGATATTGACGAGGTCCATGCGCGGGGCGGCCACCATCACATCGCCGGCCGTCATGTCGGCCATGCGGATGACGCGCTCGAGCATCACGCGGGAGTCGGCGCCGATGACCTCGTTGTCTTCGGCCTCGGCCAGGGTCTCGATGAGCTCTTCAGTGGAGTCCGGCCCGGGATGGATGAACTCGGCCACTTTTTGCAGGAAGGTGCGCTTGTCTTCCTTTTCGGGCAAGCGCTGGGGGTGTGGGTCAGACACTGTCTTGGAGTGCAGGACGTGCGGTAGTGAAACAGCCCCCTAGGATAGCGGATTGTGGTGACACCGCTTCCACTATGGGCCCGTGAGCGCCACACTGGCGCTATTCGGCCGACTGGTGGCGGGCGTGCCGCACGCCTTCGCGCACCTCCTGCACACCGGCCAGAAAGTCCCGGAACTGCTTGGCCTGGCGCTTGAGGCGGTAGTCCATTTCGGCGAATTGCTGCTCGACGACCTCGGCCATGCGCGTGTCGAGGCTGGCCGGCGGAATCTGCAGATAGGCCTCGGATTCCGAGCCGTCGCGCTGCACCGTGGCGCCCGCATTGCGCGCGATCTTGAGCATGGCCGTGTTTTCCGACAGCGCGTGGATGAACACCATGCTCACGCCTTCATTGCGGGCATGCATGACGGCCCGCTCAAACAGGCGCGCACCAAATCCGCGGCCCCGGGCCTTCTTGAGCACCGACACGCCAAACTCGGCACATTGCTTGTGTTCGGGGTGCTCGGCAAACGCCAGATGGGCCATGGCGATGAGTTCCAGGCGGCGGTTGTAGATGCCGAAGATCTCGTCACGATCAAAATCGAGCTGGTCGGTGTAGCGCCGGATCTGCTCGTCCGTGGCGGCATAGCCAAAGCGCAGGTATCGATCCGCCGGCTCCAGTTGCAACAGGTGCGCCGTGATGCGCTCACGGTACGAGGGGCCCAGCGAACGGATGGGCACCATCAGGGGCGTGGGCGCATGGGCATCGTCCGGCGAATGGCCGGTGAGGGGCGCCAGCATATCCTTGCCTGCGCCCCATGAAGCCTTGAGCCAGTCTTTGGTTGTGATCATGGCACCCATTCTAAGGGTTTTCCCTTATTTGATCCGGCTTTTTTGCTGCACTGCAACAAAATAGAGACATGCGTCAAAACACAAGGCGGACTGGACCAAAGTGGTGAAGTGCAACGCAACCAAACCGGGTTGGGCCAAGAATGCACAGGGCCCCAAAAACCACCCTCACCCACGCTCAATCTCCTCCATGCAGGCCTGCACCACCGTCGGATGAAAAGCCATCTGCAAATGCGCCACCCCTTCCACCAACCGGTTGTCAGCCCCAGGCAACATCGCCGTGCCTGCAGGAATAATGATGTTGTCGCAGTTCGAATACCAGCAGGTGAACAGGGCCGCGCGGGCGGCGGGCTCGTCCTGCCGCAGTTGCCGTACCCAGTCACTGGCCAGCGCCATCTGCTGGCCAGTGACCGAGCGGCTGAAACGGCCAGCCCAGGTGCCGCCATGCGGTGTGCCGAGCGTGATGACCCGGTGCACGCGCGCCGCAGCGCTGTCCGCCGCCAAAGAGCGCAGCCAGGCGCGAACCGCCAGCCCGCCCATGCTGTGGCCCACCACCACCGGGGCCATGCCGGTAGCCTCTTTCACGCGCTGCACCGCGGCATCGATGGTGGCTGCATAGTCGTCCATCGAGCCAAAGGCGGGCTCCAGCGTGACCGCCACATAGGCATGGCCGCGCTCGCGCAGCACCGCCATCCATGGCAGCCAGAAGCCCCGGTTGCACAGAAAGCCGTGCACCAGCACCACGCCCCGGCGCGTGGCATGCTGGCCGGGCGCCAGGGGCGGCAGCCAGTCGGGCATAGCGCTGTGGCGAAAAGGCTGGCGCCAGCCAAAGATCGCCAGCGCCAGCCACACCTCTGCCCACCAGGCCGTTACCAGTTGCCGCCATGTCGGGCGAGGCGCGGGGTCGGATTGGTTCATGCGCAGCATGATCACGAACTGCAACCCCAGCACCAGTCCGAACAAAGCCATTGCGCCGGCCACACCCGCCAGCGCGATCAGCGGCGAGCGGGGCCACTGCCATGCCATCCAGGCGATCGTGGCCAATATGTTGAAGAGGACCACGGCTTGCTGCCAGCGTGCGTTCATGGATTCGGGGTGTTGTAATAAACCGAGATTGTCCTCATTGTGCGGCCTGCCCCGGGAGGACCTGATGGATGCGGCCCACACCATCCGCAACTGCATTGCTGATGTAACCGCCCTGCGCATCAGAGCATTGCAGGCTCGCCGCTTTGCTGGCACCTGTGCCGGCCTGATGGACGCCCCCTCGTTCGGGCCCGCCGCGCTGTTCTTTCTGCAGGAGTTCTAAAAATGGACCGCTGCGGCCGATTTGCAGCCGGCGATTTCCAAGTAAAAAAGCCTCCTGGCGCTTATACAGAAAGCGCCGACAGCTATCTAATCAATAGCAACTCGCCGCCGCTTGCCAGCGTGCGTCGCTTCAGGGCAGGTCCGGGTTCACCTCGGGCGCGGCGGCGTCGCGCGGGCCCACGGTGCCCAGGCGGCTTTTGAGCGACTGGGGCTGGCCCGTGAGCAGGGCGGCGTAGTTGGTGGTGTTGGCCAGCACCTTCTTGACGTAGTCGCGCGTTTCGGCAAAGGGCAGGTTTTCGGCCCAGATGGCGGCATCAAGCACCGGGCCGTTGCGCCAGCTGCGCGGGCGGCCGGGGCCGGCGTTGTAGGCAGCGGCCGCCATGGCCATGGAACCCGCGAAATCGTCGAGCGCCAGCTTGAGGTAGGCCGTGCCGATGGTGATGTTGGTGTCGCGGTCGGCGATCTGGCCGGGCGTGAAGCCGGTCAGCCCGATCTTGCGGGCGGTCCAGCGGGCGGTGGCGGGCATCACCTGCATCAGGCCCGAGGCGCCCACACCCGAGCGCGCATCCATCACGAAACGGCTTTCCTGGCGGATCAGGCCATAAACGTAGGCCGGGTCAAGCCCTATGCCCTGGGCGCGCTCGACCACGGCGCTGCGAAACGGCGTGGGAAAGCGCTGCGCTGTGTCGATGACGGTCTTGGTGCGCTCGCTGGTGTTGATGCAGCGGTCCCACACCTCGCGCTGGCAGGCGAAGTCGGCCGCGGCCAGCAGCTCGCGGTCGGCCATGCCGCCGGGGGTGTGCAGGTTGGTGGTGTAGTTCCACTCGCGCACGCCTTCGCTGCGCAGACCCAGCAAGATGGCGTAAAGGCCCCGGTTGAGCCCCGGGTTGGCGCGCGCTGCGGCCTTTTCTTCGGCGGTGAGCGGCGCCGGCGCGGGCGGCGTGGCAATGCGCTGGCCCAGCTCTTCCAGGGCGAGTTGTTCATAAAAGCCGCGGGTTCCGGCTATGCCCTCCAGCAGCTGCCGCGCTTCGGCGCGTTCGGCATCGCCGGGCTTGGCGGCCAGCAGGGCGCGGGCCTTCCAGTAAACCCAGGTGCTTTCCTGGCGGGCGTCTTCGCCCATTGCTTCGATGGTCTTGCGCACCACCTTCCACTGGCCGGCGCGCAAGGCGGCACGCGCCTTCCAGCCCAGGGTGTCGTCGTTCAGGTCGCTGTCGCGGGTCACGTTCGCAAAAAAGGCCATGGCATCGGGCGACAGCTTTTGCGCGGCCTGCTTGCCGATCACGCCCCAGACCCAGTTGCGCTCTTCGGCCGACAGCTGCACGCCCCATTTGGCGTCCAGCAGGTTGGCGGCGGCCTGCGGGTCGCTGGTGGCCAGCCTGATCAGGGCCAGCACCACCAGCTCCTGGTGCATCTTGCCGCGCGCGGTGGCGCGGCCGAGCAGGTATCTGGTGGGCGAATCGAACATATCGCGCAACTGGGGCAGGGCATCGGGCGAGACGATTTCGACGGCATTGCGCACCACGCGCAGGCGGTTGGCTTCTACGCCCAGGCGCGCCTTGCGCCACATATCCAGCGCACTGAGCCTTTTGTCGCTGTAGAACTCGCTGGCCGCATGGGTGCAGCCGTCATCTGCATCGCGCAGCGCATACCAGTTGCGGCGCACATCGTCGGCGGCGCTGGCGGGCGCCATGCCCTTGATCTGGTCGATCAAGAGGGCGTAGCAGCGCACCTCGCGGTCGTCCGACATGCGGTAGCCGGGATGCTGCTCGGCAAACTGCGCCCAATCGCGCCGCTGGCCCAGCAGCAGCAGCCAGTCGTTGCGCAGGCGGTCTTCCTGGTAGCTGCCGGCATAGCGCTGCAGGAAGGTCTGCACTTCCTGCGGCATGGCCTCGGCGAGGCGCACCTTCAGCTCCCAATAGGCGGCCCAGGGCTCCAGCACATGGCCGCGCGCGGCGGGCAGGAGCTGTTCGAGCTTCTTGCGGTCGCCCTTGCGAAAGGCCTGCTGCATCTCCAGCAGGGTTTCGTCACCCCGGTTTTGCGCCTGGACAAGGGGCACAGCAGTGGCCAGCACGGCGGCGGCGACAAGGGGTGTCAGAATGGCTCTGAATAATTGCATGGGGGAATTATCTGATGGACAAAGCAGCCCTTCGGCGCGCATTGATAGAAGAACGCCTCAATCTGCCCGATCGCCTACAGCGCGCCGACCTGTTACAACAAGTGATGCGCATCTGGCTGGTGAACCGGCCCGACACCGTGATCGGCGCCTACTGGCCCATCAAGGGTGAGTTCGACCCCCTGCCCGCGCTGCACCGCTGGAAGGAAGACGGCGAGCTGCTCGATGAACCCCTGCGCCGGCGCATCGGCCTGCCGGTGGTCAACAAGCAGCACAAAACGCTCACCTTTCATGCCTGGCACCCCGGCTGCCCCATGGAAGAAGACGCCTACGGCATTCCCAAGCCCAAGGACACCGAGGAGATCGTGCCCACGCTGCTGTTCGTGCCCTGCGTGGGCTATGCGGCGGGTGGCTACCGCCTGGGCTATGGCGGCGGTTTTTACGACCGCACGCTGGCCACGCTGCAACCCAGGCCGTTCACCGTGGGCCTGGGGTACACGCATGGCTATCTGGACGATTTCGAGCCCGACGAGTTTGACCTGCCGCTGGACGCCATCCTGAACGACAACGGCGTGGTCTGGCCGGTGTGATGCGCCGCAGCACGCGGGCGCGGCGCAAGCCGGTTCAATAGAATCCGCCAAAACGCATGAGCATGGCCTCCTCGCGCTCTTGCTGCCTGGCCAGTGCCGCTTGCTCGCGCAGCCAGCGCTTGAGTTCGGCGTCGTCGCGCACGCGCTCCAGATCCTGCTGCATGCCCTCTGCGGTGTGGGCCATCTCCTGCTGCAGCCTTTGCAGATGCGCCGTCAGCGCAGCCTCCTTCATGGTGGCGCTCACCATCACGCCCAACTCACCGCTGAGCCGCATTTCCGCCTCGGCCACCTCGTGCTCCAGCACCGCCACCTGCTCTTTCAGGAGCAGCGACAGCGCCGCCAGCTTTTCGTCGGCCATGCGGGCAATATGGGCCTCATCCACCTGCTCGGCCTGCAGTTGCAGGCGTAGCAGTGTGACCAGATCACCACGCGCATTGGCGGCGTTGGCCTGGCTCATCAGCGCGCTCTTGCGCTCGCGCTCCTTGGGGTCGGTCTCTCGGTCTGGGTGCAAGGCACTGGCCAACTGCCGGTAAATGGCGCGCAGGGCCGCCTTGGCATCCAGCGCGTGCTGCTCGGCCTTGCGCTGCCTGGCCTTGGGCGGCTGCCCTGCCCTGCGCGCGGCCTGACGCTCTTGCTCGGCCTCCTGGTCGGCCTGCACCTGGCGCATCACGGCTTCGAGCAACTCGTGAGGCGAATCCACGTTGTCGATACCATCCAGATCCAGCGGACGCCCCAGTAACTCCGCCATGGCATCCAGCACCTGCTGCCTGGCCTCCTGGCGCTCCTGCGCCTGCTGCTCCTGGACTTCGGGCGGGAAATACTGCGCATGCAAAGCCGTCCACTGCGCCTCGTCCATTTCCGGCTGCGCCGCCAGCAGCAGGCTCTGCACCAGACCGCGCACCGATTTTTGCTGGGCCGCCGACAAGCCCTTGCGCTGCAGCCGCTCGTGCAGGAAAAGCAGCATCTGCGCCTGAGCCTGTGCAATTGCGCGCTCGAACGCGGATATTTGCGCCAGATGCGGCCCGCGCACGCTGGCCGCCAGTTGCTCGATGTTCTGCATCTGGCGGCCCAAGTTGTCCACCCGTGTCAGCAGCTTGTTGAAGCGCTGCTGCGCGGGGCTGAGCTTGCCCTGCGCGGTTTTCTGCACTTTCAGGCGCGCCACGCCATCGCCGGCAGGGTTGGTCTCGGCGGAAGGGACTTCGCCAAACAGATCGAGAGGGGGGGTGATTTTCATCATGCTTTCAACCTCAAGGGCGGCCGGTCAGGGGGCACGAAAATCGCGCCGCAAACGATCACCCGGCCAAGGGCAAGTGTAGCGTTCCATGTCGGCAAAAGCCGCGTCAGCGCTACCATGGTGCCGTGTTTTTCATACGCAAAGGTGCCCCATGCCCCAGCTCTACATCGGCAACAA
>WOZN01000029.1 GCA_011620245.1 Acidovorax sp. | reverse complement strand
CCCCCCAGGGGTGATTTGCCACGTATTCCATCACCCATTTCCAGACAGCAACTCGACCCATGGCGGAGGCCTCACTGTCGTCGTTAATGCTGGACATGCGATCAAGCCAACCGGTGTCAATGAAGGGATATACCAAACCGGCCAAGAGCAAGACCAACACCACGCTCAAAAAACGCCGCCTTCCATAATAAATAAAGCTTGCCGCGAGCACCGCCAGACACACCAATGCCGTTCGCGCATAGGTTCCGATGGCTGTCAACAATAGCAACACAATAAATGATCCCAACATCCATTTCGCCAGACGATGTTGAGGCAAAAGTGTCTGGTGAAGATACAGATAGATGGCCATGGGAATCAGGCTGACCGAAAACATGGCCAACGTGCTGCCTTCGCTGTAGCCGCTGTTTCCAGCTACCAAACCCAAAGGCATGCCATATCCGCCACCCGACAAAACGACCTTAGCCCCGAAGGGAATGCAATGCGCCATGCCAGCCACCAGAATAGTCCAGATAAAGGCTTCAAAGTCCTGCCGATCCCGAATGAAGTGCGGGATAATGACCGTGAAGGCAATGCTCTTGATTGCCCAATCCCATTTAAAGTAGGCTCCCTCAGGGGCAACCGCCCACAAAAGGGTCAATGTCATCCAGGTGGCCAATAGCCCGATGATGATCGACTGCGCTCGCCAACGAATGTAGTCGACCTTCTTGAGCGTAAGCAGTGCGCCAAAGGCAAGCACAGCAAAAATGAGTGATATCGGAATCGACTTGATGACTGAGTAGGCGACGTGCTGCGGAGTAAAGATGCTTGCCCAGACGTAAGCCAACACAAATAAAAATGGCGTGCGAAAGCCCCACAGAAGCAGAAGCAGAATGACGCCTAGAAGAAAAATACCGCGCATGTATAGATATTCAAATAAAAAAACCGAAATTGCATACTCGCACCACCGATTCGCGCAGTATCTGAGGTCTCATTGCGCAGAAATGGACCGATTAATGATCCTCAATTCGATCTCTCCGCTTTGCCGGCGGGGCGCCACCGCCCCCTTGTTCCGGTAGATCACCAGTTCGGTCTCGTGCGCCTTGTGATTGGCCGGGGTAGCGATGCGCACCACTTCTTCAAACTGGTCGCTGGCCATCACCCGTTCAAAGCGCTGCATGGCCTCCAGGTCGGTCCAGAAGCCGGGCTGCATCACAACGTAGTGAACACCGTTGGCACTGATGGCCTCGGCAATTTCGGCCTCGGTCAGGCCCTTTTGCTCGACGCCCAGTTCCCGTCGCACGGCCACGCCCAGCAGCAGTTTGTCAGCCCTCATCACTTTCAGGTCGCGGCGGTCCTCCCTTGCGCGCATGTTGAACACAAATGAACCGTCGCGATAACCCGAGAACATGACCGTGCTGTCACGCGGTGCAAGCCGGGCCACCTCGGCTGCCGCCTCGGCGTAGCCCTGCACGTAAAACACCGGGCGCGTCCACGCGGTCAAACCCACGGTGGCAAGCACCAACACGGCCAGCGCGGCATGCGCCCAGCGGCCCAGGCGGGGTGGCACCACGGCGTGCACAAAAAGGACGGCAAAAAAGACCACCGAGGGCAGCAAGAATATGCTGTGGCGGGCCTCCTTCAAGTCGATGGACGAGAAGAACAGATAGCCCACCGCAAAGCCCAGCCACCACAAGCCCAGACCGGGTATGCGCCGCCATGCGGCCATGATGGCACCAGCCAGGCCCAGCAGAGTCAGCGGCCACCCTACCTGCCCGGGGATCCGCTGCAGATACCACACCCAGCCTTGCCAGCTTGCACGCGAGGCCACGGCATCGGCCACGCCAGTGACCGACTGCATGTTGGCCTGGCCGAACTTGAGGGTGAGCACGGCCAGGGGCAGCAAGCCCACCACAGACAGGGCAGCTACCCACCAGTGGTGGCGGTTGCGCAGTGCCGCCCAGCCATCGCGTTGCGCGATCAAGACCGCATAGACCACCCCCATGTAGGCCACGCTGATCTTGGTGTACATGCCCAGCACCAGCAGCGCAGCGCCCAGGTACAGCCACCTGGATGGCCCGCCGCGCAGGTAGGCCATCACGGCCACCACGCTCCACACCAGGAAGGCAAAGGCGGGCACCTCGAGCATCACCTGTCGCCCCCAGAAGGCCACCTCAGGCAGCCAGAGCACGAGCGCGGCAAACGCAAGCGACGGGGCGGCTGGCAGCCAATACCGCGCCAGGCGCCAGCAGCCCAGGCCCAGCGCCAGGTAGTGCAGTGCCACCACCAGCAGCGCCGTTTCGTGCGACACCCCGAGCACCGCGTAGAACGGCGCACTGATGGCATAGAACAGCGGAGGGTAGAACAAGATCGTGAGCGCCGGGTACTGGGCGTAGTAGCGATAGGCATAGCCAGTCGGATCGTCGATGGGCATGGCCTTGATCATGTCCATGACAAACACACCATTGAGAGCATGGCGCGGCGAGTCGCTCCAGTAAAAGGCACCGCCATGGGGTGCCTGTGCAAACAGCAAAGCCACACATACCAGTACCAGCGCCCAAGCCAGCAGGCGCTCTGAAGAATGGAGGGAAAGCGTGTCAGGCCGTGGCATCGACAACCCTCTGGAAGAGCTGCAGTTGCCCCTGCGTCGTCGCTTGCCAAGAGAAGGTCTGCGCGTGGGCGCGGGTTTCTTCTCGCGTTGGCAACTGGGTGTGCAGTCGCACCCAGGCCGCTGCCAGTGCCGGAGCGTCACGGCGCGCCATCAGCACGCCGGCCGCAGGGTTACTCACCACCTCGGGCGTTCCCCAGATGTCAGTGGCTATCACCGGCGTGCCGCAGGCCATGGCCTCCAGCAGCACATTGGCCCAGCCCTCGCGACTGCTGCACAAGGCCAGTACGTTGGCCGCGCTATACCACCACTTCAGTTCAGTTTGGGGCACCACGCCGGCCCAGCGCAAGCGGTCGGCCACGCCCAGGCGCCTGGCCAGATCTTTCAGGGCTGCCTCCTCTGGGCCGGCACCAGCGATGAGCAAGGTCACCCCAGGCAAATGCGGCAGGGCTTCGATGGCAATATGGTGCCCCTTGCGCTCGATTAGGTGCCCCACCGACAGCAGGTAGCGCCCCTCGACCGGCAGGCCCAGGCGCCGGCGGGCGTCGGCGCGGTCTTCAGGCACGAAGCGCTCCAGGTCCACGCCGTTGCGCAGGGTGAGGAGTTTGGCACGGTCGGCGCCCAGTTCGCCCAGCTTGTCCATGAGCGCCTGGCACACGCCAATGGATGCGCGGGCCTGTGCGGCAGTTTTCAAGATTAGTTTGCGCGGAAAGGGGTACTGCGCAATGAGATTCAGGTCGGTGCCGCGCCCCGTCACGACAAAGGGTTTGTCAATCCACTTGGCCAGCAGCGCTGCGGCAGCACCATCGGGATAGTAATAGTGTGCATCGATGAGATCGAAGTCGAAACCCTGGCGCTGCAAGCGGCGGATGGTGGGCAAGGCCCCCAGTGCCATGGCATAGGGGGCGAGATTCATACCCACCTTGGGCGGGAGCAGGTAGCGCGGGTGGTGCACTTCGACGCCGTTGCGCTGCTCCACGAGCGGGGTGGCTGCGAACTGCGCATACTCGCCGAAGCGCTGGTCCTTGAAGGGAAACCATGGCACCGGCGCCACCACCTTGGCGTGCACCTCGCCGGTCTTGAGCAGTTCACGCAGGCGTGTCTCCACGAAGATGCCGTGGATGGGGCGCACTGCGCTGGGGTACAGCGTGGAGAACAACAAAACCTTCATGCGCCAGCCTTCACTAGGGCGGTCACCCGCCGCGCGTTGCCGACCCAGGTCAGCTCCAGCCGGTCGATGGTGTCCGCAGCACCTTGGGCCAGGCGTTGCCGCAGCGATGTGTCGGTGCACAGGCGTGTGAGTGTGCCTTCCAGTGCGCCCGGCTTGGCTTGCTCGAACATCAGTGCATTGACGTTGTCGGTCAGCACTTCCTGCAGATTGGGCGTGGCCGGGGCTACCACCGCCTTGCCCAGCACCAGGTATTCCATCAGCTTCAATGGGGATGCATAAGGCGTGACGGCCGGCTGCAGGGCCACATCGAAGGCGGCTACATGGGCTGGCACCTGTTCGCGGTGGACCACGCCGGTGAATGTCACGCGCTCGGCCAGGCCCAGCCGCTGCGCCTGCGCTTCCAGCGCAGCGCGCACCGGGCCATCGCCCACCACCAGCAGGTGCGTGTCTTGTGGCGCCTGGGGTGAGGCCATCCAGTCGATGACGCGGTCCACGCCGTGCCAGTCGCGCACAAAACCGGTGAAGCCCAGCACCACCCTGCCCTGCAGGCCCAGGCGCCTCTTGGCCTCGTCGGGCCTGGGCGCCTCGGCAAAGTGGGCGCGGTTGATGCCGTTGGGCACAACGTGGATGCGTTCTGTCGGCACACCATACGCACGCACATGGCCGGCCAGCACCTGCGTGACGGGCAATACGGCATCCGCACCGCGCCATGCCGCTCCCTCTGCCCAGCGCGCAAGTCGCTGCAGAGCCAGCCCCCCACTGTGCTGCGAGCGCTCCAGCACCAGCGGCGAGTTCACCTCCAGCAACAGCGGAATACCCAGGTGCTTTTTGACCATGAGGCCGGCCAGCAGGAACAGGTTGTACCGCTCGTAAATCACCTGCGGCTGAAATTCGCGCGCGGCGGCCATCAGTTGGCGATAGGCGACCAGGTTGTAGGCCAGCTCCATCAGCTCGTAAGCGGCCTTGGGCAGCAAGGCCTTGAGGCGATGCACCCAGCCCATGTCGCCGCCCATACGGCCACCGCCTTGAGCCGCCGTATCCAGATTGGACTCAGGCGCCCCAGGTGCCACCACGCGCACTTCGTGCCCCTCGCTGCGCAGGGCTTCGATCATTTCTTCGATGTGGACGGCTTGGCCATCTTTCGAAGCGGTGCGGTGGTGGTAGAGGATTTTCATGGCTGTCCGGAATAACCTGGAGCGCCGTGTACCGGCTCACCCAACTGCTGACCGGAAAACAGTCGTTCGTAGGACTGCACCATCGCATCCACGCCAAACTTTTTCAACGCCTGCCGACGCGCAGACTGGGAAAAAAGACGGGCTCTGGCCGAATCGGTGTAAAAGCTCCACAAAGCTTGTGCCATCGCGTTGGCGTCGTCAGAAGGAATAAGCAGCCCTGTGATGCCGTCTTCCACCACTTCGGGTGTGCCACCCACCGCCGTGGCGACCACCGGCAAGCCGCTGGCCATGGCTTCCTGCAGGGTGCAGGACGTGCCTTCTGCCTGGGATGGCAACACAAAACAACTCAGCATGCGCAAGATGTCGGCCACGTCATCTCGTGCACCGGCCAGCCACGCCAGATGCTGCACATGGGCCCGCGCGAGCGTAGCCTTTACCTCAGCCCGCAATGGCCCAGCCCCCACCACGACCAGACGCAGGTGGGATGCCGCCTCGGGGTGGGTTTCCATCAATCTCACGAAAGCGCGGGCCAGCAAGGGCTGGTTCTTGACCGTTTGCAATCGGCCCACGGTGCCGATCATCCAGTGCTCGCCCGGCACAAAGGGGCAACCGGGCACGGCGTGCGCAACCCCTTGGGGCAGCGGTGCAAAGGTGTGGGTGTCCACCCCGTTGGCAATGAGCGAACGGCGGCGGGCGGGCACGCAGATGGCATGCGCCAGATAATCGTCGATGTCTTTCGACACGGCCACGTAGTGACTGACAAAAGGTTTGTAGAACTTGCGCAGGCGCCGATAGCGTGGGTTCTGGCCCTTCGGGTCGTGGGCGTCCCAGCCGTGCTCGGCATGAATGCGCAGTGGCACGCGTGCCAGCCACGCCAGCGGCGTGATCTCTAGCGCGGCCAAGTTGCAGCTGTGCACCACATCGGGCTTGAGTTCACGCAGCAGCTTATAGATGCGCGGATAAAGCCGCACGGCGTGGCCCGGTGGCTTGTGCAGCTCGATGAAGCGCACGCCGGGCTGGGTGATGCGGTGCTTGAAATCACTGATGGTGGTGAGCGACAGCACCACATGTTCAAACCGATCAGCAGGCAAGCGGTTGATCAGTTGCACGATGACGTTTTCCAGCCCTCCGACAGCAAAGCTGTAGACGACATGAACGATGCGCCGGCGGCGCTGTGTGCTACTCATGCAGGGGCCACCTCGGTTGTGGCTGTGGAGACAACCGCCCGGACGGGCTCCTGCGCTTGGCGCAAAAACGCATCAAACATGATGAGCATCCACAAGGCAGTCGAATGGTCGTGATGCCCGCCCAGGTGCTGGTTGACGAGGGTTTGCAGCGTGCCCGCATTGAAGTAGCCCGATGCCAGCATGCGCGGGCTCAGCACCGACTCCTGCATGCGTTGCGCCAGCGGTCCGCGCAGCCAGCTGGCCAGCGGCACCGAGAACCCCATCTTGGGCCGGTACAGCACGTCGTGCGGCAGCAAGGGCTCGAATGCTTTCTTGAGCACATATTTGCCCTCTCCGTCCCGGATCTTCAGGTCACTGGGCAGCGTGGCGAGCCACTCGACGAGTGGGTGGTCCATCAGCGGCTCGCGCACTTCGAGCGAATGCGCCATGCTGGCGCGATCGACCTTGGTGTTGATGTCGCCGACCAGCCAGGTCTTGTAGTCCAGGTACTGGATCAGGGCCAGCGGGTCGTCGGTCTGGGCCTGCCGGGCATGGTGGCGAAAAACGTCGAGCGCACTGTAGCCGCCCAGGCTGCGCTGGAATGCGGACGAAAACAGCGCCTGGCGCTGATCGGCCCGCAGGTGGGACATGCTGTGGTGGTAGGCCTGCACGCTGTCCATGCCCAAAGCCTGCAAGGTGGTCTTGGCGCGCAAGGGGCGCGGTGCCCAGTCTGCCTTGGGGTACATCTGCCCCAGCGCGCCAAACAGCGGGCGGCGCAGGCCCTGCGGCAGGCAATTGCGCACGGTCTCTTCGCCCTGGTGCATGCGGTAGCGTCGGTAACCCCCCAGGCTCTCGTCGCCACCGTCGCCAGACAGCGCCACGGTGACATGCTTGCGCGCCATCTGACAGACGCGGTAGGTGGGCATGGCCGAGCTGTCGGCAAAGGGTTCGTCGTAAAGCCTGGCCAGCGTGTCGATGAGGTCGAAGTCGTCGCTGCTGACGACTTCGAGTTGGTGGTCGGTGTGGTAACGGTCTGCCACCTGCTGGGCAAAGGCGGATTCGTTGAAACGCGGGTCGTCAAAGCCGATGGCGCAGGTGTGAACGGGCTTGTCTGACAGACCGGCCATGGTGGCCACCACGGCGCTGGAGTCCACCCCGCCGGAGAGAAAGGCACCCAGGGGCACGTCGGCGATCATGCGCAGCCGCACCGATTCCTTCACCCGCTCGCGCAGCTCGGCTTGTGCATCGGCCAGGCTGATGGGGTTGTCATTGCTGAAATGCACGTCCCAATACGGTACTGGCTGGGCCTGGGCAGCGTCGCCCCGGCGCAGGGTGAGGCAGTGGGCCGCTGGCAGCTTGTGGGCGTGGCGGTAGATGCAGCGCGGATCGGGAATGTAGCCGAACGAGAAATAGTCTTCCACCGCCAGCGGGTCGATGTCGCGCACAAAGCCCGGGTGTGCGGTGAGCACTTTGAGTTCAGAGCCAAAAATAAAACTGCCATCAGGCAACCACGCGTAGTGCATGGGCTTGACCCCCATGCGGTCGCGCGCAAGGAACAGGGTTTGCTGGTTGCGGTCCCACAGGGCAAAAGCGAACATGCCCCGCAGCCGGTGCAGGCAGGCCTCGCCCCAGGCTTGCCAGGCGTGCACGATGACTTCAGTGTCGCTGCGCGTCCTGAAGTGATGGCCCAAGGCCTTGAGTTCGGGCACCAGCTCGCGGTAGTTGTAAATCTCGCCATTGAAGACAATGCCCACGGTGCCGTTTTCATTGAACAAGGGCTGCTTGCCGGTGGCCAGGTCGATGACGGACAGGCGCCGATGGCCCAGGGCCAGACCGGGCTCCAGGTGAACGTCGTCCTCGTCGGGCCCACGGTGGGCCTGGACATTGTTGATACGTGAAATCAATTCGCGCGAGAAGGCGCGCGCTCCCTGTGTATCGAAAAGGCCGGATATGCCACACATGGTCAGTCGCGCCCCCGCGTTTGCAAGAGCGCCGCTGCCAGCGCATCGCCCTGGCTGTCCAGATAGGACTGCAGACGCGCCGAAGCGTCCACATCGGACTCCTTGGCGTTCGACAAGGGCGTGTAGATCACGATATGGGCCCCGTCATCGCCCCAGCCGCTGATGCGCCCCAGTGCACCCTGTATCTTGCCCGCGTAGTCGCTGGCGGTGAAGCCGCCGCGGACCCAGTAGAAGCGCCAGACCAACAGGCGCTGGCCCACGTTGCCCATGCCGGGCAGGTGCTGGCGCAGCACGGCGCTGTCCACACGCAGGGGCCGGCCCTGAAGCCGCGCATCGGCGGAACCACCAGCCGCCCGCGCCCATATCGGGTCCTGACTCTTGACCAGCACGTTCTCTGAACTGACCAGCTTGCGCTGGTAGTTTTGCTGGCGGTAGTAGCTGACATGCAACCCCAGCGGCTGGCTCTGATCGTCGACCAGACCGGCGTCCAGCGTGTCCGAGGCATGTTCAAAAGCCGGCCGCCAGGTGCTCGGTGGCGTGGCCGTGGCACGCCAGGGGGCCGCAACCGTTGGCTCGGCCAGTTGCACAGGCCGTGTCTGCGTGCCCAGGTCCATGACCGCCAACGCGCCATGCGGCGCCAGCACCACGCAAAAGACGAGCGCCAGCGCAAGCCAATGCGCTCGGGCCGGGGCGCGTGCTGCGGCCAGGCCGCCAAGAGCCACCGCCTTGGGCGGTGGCGGCAGGGGGTCTACCCAGCGCGCACCGATGAGGAACATCACGCCGATGACGAGCCCAAAAAACAACCACCCGTACACGAGGTGATCCACACCCGTGGCGATGGTGTTGCCGGAATAATGCCCCAGCATGACGATCATGTAAGCGCGCAACCAATTGGCCACCAGCGGCACCAGGATGGCCACGACAATGAACACCAGGCGCTTGCGCATGCTTTGGTAGCTGAGGTACGCGAACAGGCAGCCCACTGTCACGGAAGCGATGAGGTAGCGAATTCCGCTGCATGCCTCTACGACCGACCATGCGCCCGAAGGGATGATGAATTGCAGGCCTTCACGGTACACCGGGATGCCACTCGCACGCAGCGCCATTACGGTGAAATCGGCCGTCCATTCCATCAGGCCCGGCAGTAGAAAATCGCCGATCGGTACCGCAAAGAACAGAAAAGCCAAAGGAAAGGCCAGCGCCCCGGCTACGCGCCATCCGAGCACGGCAGGCACAGACAACACGATCAACGTGATCAGCGCAAGCTGCGTGGCAGCGTTCACGGCCACCAGATCACCAGCCAGCCAGAGTGCCGCGGCGCCCGCCATGAGCAGCCAGGCCAGGCGCCCAGGGCGGGGAACCATGGGCGCCAGAACCGCACGCTGGCGCCAAACCAGCCACAGTGAGATAAGGGGCACGACAAAGCCATGCGCATAGGTGTCGGAGCGCGCCCAGATCATCGCCATGCCCCAGGCCGAATGCCAGTACGCAACCAAAATGACTGCGAGCAGCAACACCAGCACCAACAGGGGCCGACGCCAATGAACGGGGAGGGACTGGAGTTTGCTTGTCATGTGGGCACTTTCATACACCGACAGCCTGGGGCTGTTTGGCAGGCGCTCTGCCAAACAGCCCCAGGCAACTATCGATACCGCTCAGATGCGCCTGCCAGCTGCATTCCTGCTCCACGTAGCGGCGGGCCTGCTGGCCCAGCGCGGCGGCGTTGTAGGGTGACCCGAGCAGCGGCTGCAGGGCATCAACAAATTCCTGCGGCGTGTCGGCACGCAGCAGCCCCTGCCCCGCCGTGGCGCCGATGGCGTCGGCGCAACTGCTGACCGTGACCACGGGCTGCTGCATGGCCATGGCTTCCAGAATCTTGTTTTGAATACCGCGCGCCACGCGCAAGGGCGCCACCACCGCGCTGGCGTATTGCAGATAGGGCCGCACGTCAGGCACGGTGCCAGTGACCACCACATGCCCACTGGCCAGCGCCTGCACCTGGGGCGAAGGGCTGCGGCCCACGATGTAAAACCGCGCCATCGGCCAGCGGGCGCGCAAAAGCGGCAGCACGTCGGCCACGAACCAGCTTGCGCCGTCGATATTGGGCCAGTAGTCCATGGCGCCGGTGAACACCACGGCCTGCTCGCCAGCCTCAAAGGGGCTGGGCCGCCGGGGGTCTGCCATGAAAAAGTCGGCATCCACCCCGTTGCCCATGGATTGCACGCGCCCCTCGCATTCCGGCGCCTGCGACAAAAACAAGGCGGTTTCATTGGGCGTGACGAAGTACGAGCGACGCGCCAACAAGGCCATTGCGCGTTCATAAGCGAGCAGGCGCCTGCCTTCACGGCGGTAAAGCATGGACAGGGGCCAGCGGTGCGCGGGGGCGTACTGGGTCCATTTGGCAGAATCCACATCGACAAAGTCCACCAGCATGGGCACCTTGGGCAGCAGCGGCTGCGCGTATTGCGCCATGGCCGAGGAGAAAACCACGCAGGCCTGCAGGCTGTGCTCAGCGGTCGTCTGCTCCACCCAGCGCCGCATGCCGGCGTTGCGGTAGTAAGACAGGGTGAGCGCCTCGCCCGTCAGGAGACCGCTGAGACTCCTGACCTTGGCACTGGGTGCATGGATGCGCTCCACATGCAGGTCGGGGCACATGGCCTGGAGCGTGGGCAGGTGTTGCGCATCGTCCGGGTCGTCGATGAAGGTGCCCAGAAACACGCGATGGCGCTGCTGCAAGTGGCGCAGCAGGTGGTATGAACGCACCTTGTCGCCCTTGTTGGGGGGGTACGGCAGTCTGTGCACCAGATAGAGAATGTTGCCCATGGCGGTCATGCGTT
>WOZN01000153.1 GCA_011620245.1 Acidovorax sp. | reverse complement strand
TGACACCCCAGGACATCGGTCGCATCGCCAATCTGGCACGGCTGGAATTGAACCCCTCCGAAAGTGAGCGCATGCTGACTCAACTGAACGGCTTCTTTGGCATTGTAGAAAAGATGCGGGCAGTGGACACCTCGGGCCTCACGCCTGTGGCGCACCCCGTGGCCACCGTCCAGGACGTGGCGCTGCGGCTGCGCGAGGACGTGGCCAGCGAGCCCAACCAGCGCGAAGCCAACCAGAAGAGCGCGCCCGCTGTCGAGCGCGGACTGTTCCTCGTGCCCAAAGTGATCGAGTGAGTGAAACCCGCATGACCACCACGACCACCACGACCACCAAAGCCCTGCACGACCTGGGCGTTGCCGAACTGGCCGCTGGCCTGCGCGGCAGGCAATTTTCTGCCGTCGATGCTGCCCGGCATTTCCTGGCCCGCGCCAGGGCGCACCAGAACCTGGGCGCCTATGTGGCCCTGAACGAAGACGCCACCCTGGCCCAGGCCAGGGCGGCTGACGCGCGCATTGCCGCAGGCACCGCGGGCGCGCTGGAAGGCGTGCCCATTGCCCACAAGGACATCTTCGTCACGCGCGACTTCCCCAGCACCGCCGGCTCCAGGATGCTGGCGGGCTACCAGTCGCCGTTCGACGCCACCATGGTCACCAGGCTGGCCGAGGCCGGCGCCGTGACGCTGGGCAAGCTCAACTGCGACGAGTTCGCCATGGGCTCGTCCAACGAAAAATCGGCCGTGGCCCCCGTGGGCTTCGATGCCCCGGCCCCCGTGCGCAACCCCTGGGACACCAGCCGCATCCCCGGCGGCTCCTCGGGCGGCAGCGCCGTGGCCGTGGCCGCGCGCCTGGCCCCGGCCGTGACCGGCACCGACACCGGCGGCTCCATCCGCCAGCCTGCATCGTTTTGCGGCATCACCGGCATCAAGCCCACCTATGGCCGCGCCAGCCGCTACGGCATGATCGCCTTTGCCTCCAGCCTCGATCAGGCCGGGCCCATGGCACACAGTGCCGAAGACTGCGCGCTGCTGCTGTCGGCCATGTGCGGCCCCGACCCGGACCGCGACTCCACCTCGCTGGACATGCCTGCCGAAGACTTCAGCCGCTCGCTGAACGACTCGCTGGAAGGTTTGCGCATCGGCATACCGGCCGAGTTCTTCGGCGAGGGCCTGGCGCCCGGCGTGCGCGCCGCCGTCGATGCCGCGCTGAAAGAATACGAAAAGCTCGGCGCCCGGCTGGTGCCCATCCGCCTGCCGCGCACCGAGCTGTCGATTCCGGTGTACTACATCATCGCCCCGGCCGAGGCGTCGTCCAACCTGAGCCGCTTTGACGGCGTGAAATTCGGCCACCGCGCCAGGAACTACACCGACCTGGTGGACATGTACAAGAAGACCCGCGCCGAAGGCTTTGGTGACGAGGTCAAGCGCCGCATCATGATTGGCACCTACGTGCTCAGCCACGGCTACTACGACGCCTATTACCTGCAGGCGCAAAAAATCCGCCGCATGATCGCGGGCGACTTCCAGAACGCGTTCAAGGAATGCGACCTGATCGCCGGCCCCGTGGCCCCCACCGTGGCCTGGAAGCTGGGCGAGCATGGCAACGACCCGCTGGCCGATTACCTGGCCGACATCTTCACGCTGCCCGCGTCGCTGGCCGGCCTGCCCGGCATGAGCGTACCCGCGGGCTTTGGCGAAGCGGGAATGCCCGTGGGCCTGCAACTCATCGGCAACTATTTCCAGGAAGCCCGCCTGCTCAACGCCGCCCACCGCCTGCAGCAAGCCACAGATTTCCATCTGCGCAGCCCGCTCTGAAAACCATAGCTGGTAGCGCTTGCTGTTAAATGACTTTGGCATCAAAAGATGCTGAAGTCTTTATTGGTCAAGCGCTAGCAGCTCCTTTTTTGATAGCCAAGGACAGAACCCATGTCTGAAAAACTGATTCAGGGTTACGAAGTCGTCATCGGCTTTGAGACACATACCCAGCTCGCCACGCAGAGCAAGATATTCAGCCGCGCACCCACCGCCTTCGGCGCGGAGCCCAATACCCAGGCCTGCGCCGTGGACCTGGCCCTGCCCGGCACATTGCCCGTGATGAACCGCGAGGCCGTGGCCTGCGCCATTCGCCTTGGGCTGGCGCTGGGCTCGCACATTGCGCCCGTGAGCATTTTTGCGCGCAAGAATTATTTCTACCCCGACCTGCCCAAGGGCTACCAGATCAGCCAGTTCGAGATCCCTGTCGTGCAGGGCGGCGAGGTCGAGTTCTTCCTGGGCGATGAGAAGAAAACCGTGCGGCTGGTGCGCGCCCACCTCGAAGAAGATGCGGGCAAGTCGCTGCACGAGGAATTCCACGGCATGAGCGGCATCGACCTGAACCGCGCGGGCATGCCGCTGCTTGAGATAGTGACCGAGCCCGACATGCGTTCATCCGACGAGGCCGTGGCCTACGCCAGGGAGCTGCACAAGATCGTCACCTGGATCGGCATCTGCGACGGCAACATGCAGGAGGGCAGCTTCCGCTGCGACGCCAACGTGTCGGTGCGCAAGCCCGGGGCTCCCTTGGGCACGCGCCGCGAGATCAAGAACCTCAACAGCTTCAAGTTCATGCAGCAGGCCATCGACTACGAAATCCGCTGGCAGATCGAGCAGATCGAGGACGGCCAGGCCATCCACCAGGCCACCGTGCTGTTTGACCCGGACAGGGGCGAAACCCGCGCGATGCGCAGCAAGGAGGATGCGGCAGACTACCGCTATTTCCCCGACCCGGACCTGCCACCGCTGCACATTTCAGAGCAATGGGTGCAGGATGAGCGTGCGCAAATGGCCGAATTGCCCCGCACCATGGCCACGCGCTTCGTGGCGGAATATGGCCTGCCCGAATACGACGCCACCACGGTCACGCAAAGCAAGGCCATGGCTGCCTACTTTGAGGCCGTGGCCAAGGCCTGCGGTGCGCCGAAGCTGGCCAGCAACTGGATCATGGGCGAGGTGTCGCGCCGCCTGAACGCAGGCGAGATCGGCATCGAGCAGGCGCCGGTCAGTGCAGCCCGGCTGGCTGCACTGATTACACGCATCGCCGACGGCACGATTTCCAACAACGCCGCCAGGCAGGTGTTCGACGCCCTGTGGGCCGGTGATTCAAAGGATGTGGACGCCATCATCGAATCCAGGGGCCTCAAGCAGATGAACGACTCCGGCGCGCTGGAGAAGATCATCGACGAGGTGATTGCCGCCAATGCCGACAACGTGGCCCAGTTCAAGGCAGGCAAGGACAAGGCATTCAACGCACTGGTCGGCCAGATCATGAAGGCCAGCAAGGGCAAGGCCAATCCTCAACAGGTCAATGATTTGCTGCGGGCACGGCTCGCAGCTGAGGGTTGAACTGAAGGCACGGCGCGGCGCGTTTGCGCCAGCCGGTGCCGGCCGTCAGCGCGACATGGCAGGCAGCAACGGGGTGGAGGTGGCCGCTGCGGGCGCCAGCTGTGTGGCCCACAGCCTGCGCAGTTGCGCCAGTTCGGCGTCAAAACGCTGGTGGATGCGGCGTTTTTCCAGAGCCTGATTGGCCACGAAGCGCTGCTGCTGCTCCATGTCTTCATCGTTTTCGGCGATCTTGCGGCGCAGCGCCATCGGCGCTTTGGCGGGGTCCCGCTGGTAGAACTCCATCTCCGTGTCCAATGCCTTGCGCTGCTGCTGCAGCTCCACCACGCGTTTTTCAGCGATGACGGTGACATCGTCCAGCAGCGCAATGGCTGCGGCACGTTCCACGTCATGGGCCGCCTTGTCGGGATAGCGGGCGGTAAGAGCCCGATCGCGGCGGCGCTCTTCCTGCTGGCGGGCGCGCTCTTCGGCCTCCTTGCGGCGCTTCACTTCCAGGGCTGCATGCTCTTGTTCGGAGAGCGAAGGGCCAATCTGGCGGCGCATGGTGCCCGAGGGGCCCAGCTCACGCTGTTCGCGGTCCAGGCATTCGACAATGGGGCGGTCTGCCGTCAGACGGCGGCCCTGGCGGTCGACACAGGTGTAGATGCTGCCGGCGCTGGTCTGCTGCGCCCACGCGCATTGCACCACCACGCCAGCCATCACACCCATTCCCATGATCCACGTCCATTTGCTCAACTGAATTACCCTTGATTGACTCCGTACCGCTGGCGATAGGCCAGCACCCGCTCGTGGTGCGCGATCATTTCCGCCCCCTCTTTTTGGGAGAGATACAGCAATAAGTCTGCCAGCGTTGCAATGGCACATACCTGCATGCCCAGTTGCTGCCGCACATACTGCACGGCGCTGTGTTCGACGTCCCGCCCATTCTCGGTGGCTTTTTCCTGGCGGTCCAGTGCGATGGCAACCGCGCAGGGCGTGGCGCCGGCCGCGCGGATGAGGGCGATGGACTCGCGCGCGGCGGTGCCCGCCGACATCACGTCGTCAATGATCAGCACCCGCCCCTGGAGCGGCGCGCCCACCAGCGTGCCGCCCTCGCCATGGTCCTTGGCCTCCTTGCGGTTGTAGGCGAAAGGCACATTGCGCCCCTGCCGCGCCAGTTCCACGGCCACCGTGGCAGCCAGGGGAATGCCCTTGTAGGCCGGACCGAACACCATGTCGAATTCGATCCCGCTGGCCAGCAGGGCTTTTGCATAAAATTCTGCAAGGCGGCCGAGCTTGTTCCCATCGTCAAAAAGGCCTGCGTTGAAGAAATAGGGACTCAAACGCCCCGCCTTGGTCTTGAACTCCCCGAAACGCAGCACACCCGCCTCGACGGCAAAACGCACAAAATCCTGCGCCAGGCGGACCTGCTCGGGGGTGCGCGCGCCAACATTCACCATGGGAATTCCTTGTTCAAGTTAACCAGCCTCAATCTCAACGGCATCCGATCGGCCACCAGCAAGGGCGTGGAGCGCTGGATCGAAGCCACGCGGCCGGATTGTATTTGCGTGCAGGAAGTGAAGGCCCAGGCGGCCGATGTCGCCACGCGGTTCGAACAGCTTGCCGGCATGCAGGGGCATTTTCATTTCGCCCAGAAAAAGGGCTATTCGGGCGTGGGCATCTACACCCGCCACGAGCCCAGCGACACCATCGCCGGCTATGGTTCGCCCGAGTTCGATGCCGAGGGCCGATATATCGAACTGCGTTTCGACACGCCCGCGCGCAAGCTGTCCATCATCAGCGCCTATTTCCCCAGCGGCTCGTCGGGCGAGGAACGCCAGCTGGCCAAATTCCGCTTCCTCGAAGCCTTCCACCCGCACCTCATGGCCACCAAGGGCGAACGGGAGTTCATCCTGTGCGGCGACATCAACATCGCCCACCAGCAGATCGACCTGAAGAACTGGCGCAGCAACCAGAAAAACAGCGGCTTCCTGCCCGAAGAACGCGCCTGGATGACAAAGTTGTTGCACACAACTGCCCCCGGCGGCGGGCTGGTGGACGTTTACCGTCAGTTACAACCAACAGCCACCGACACCGCCTACACCTGGTGGAGCAACCGCGGCCAGGCCTATGCCAACAACGTGGGGTGGCGCCTGGACTACCACCTGGCCACACCCGCGCTGGCGGCCCTTGCACGCACCGAGCATATCTACAAGGACGAAAAGTTCTCGGACCACGCGCCCATCACTGTAGATTACGACTTCACGCTCTGACAACGTGAACAAGTTCTGACAACCGCCTTCACCGCCATTCCATGCAGATCGCCCCATGCCAGAAACTTCAGAGACGCTTGCCCCCGCACCGCCCCAGTGCTTTACCCCTTCGGACGCGGACGCTCTGTGGAAACTGGTCACCACCCCCCACCTGGTGGTGGGAAAGGCGCGCCATCTGGGCGAAGCCCTTTTGCAGGCCGGCATCATCAGCGAACGCACGCTGCTGGAAGGCCCGCAGGCCCAAAAAGCCGAGCAACGCTGCCCTGGCGGCCGGCATGCTCACCCTGCGCCAGGATGGCATCGAAAAAATGCTGCAGGGCCTGACCGATATGGCGGAAGTGATGGCAGCCACCAACCTGTGAGGTGGTTTATGCCAAATACGCCGCCAGCGCTTATCCCGTAAGCGCAAGCAGCTATTAAAAATATAGCATTTTTATCCTTCATCGAACCTGGTCAGCGCCCCAATTCCTTGGCGCTGACGCCGGCAATGCCCCAGTTTTCCCTGGGCACGTCGTGGATCCACACGCGCACGTTCTCCTTGGGCGCACCCACGGCCTCGTGCAGCGCCTGCGTGACCTTTTCAATCACGGCTTTCTTCTGGTCTTCGGTGCGGCCTTCAATCATGTAAATCTGGGCAAATGGCATGGCGGTTTCCTTGGGTTTGGGGGATGGGTCAATCGAGCTGGATGCCCAGCTTCTGGATCAGCCTGCCCCAGCGTGCGTTTTCAGCGCGGATGAACTCGGCAAACTGCTGCGGCGTGCTGACCTTGATGTCGGCGCCGATGCCCTCGAAGGTCGTCAGGGCGGGCGCAGTTGCCGCGCCTGTCTTCCAGGCATCGGCCAGCTTGTTGATGATGCCGCGCGGCGTGGATGACGGCGCAATCAGGCCGAACCAGGTCACCAATTCGAAGCCGGCAAAGCCCTGCTCGGCCAGCCAGATCCTTGTCCACGGAAAACGGCAGCCTGGTGGGGTAGAGCGTGGGCGCAATCGCCAGGCTGCTGATCGCCGACAGGGTGGCGCCCAAGCCGGTGGCGATGAACCAGGCCGGTGGCAGTGAATCGTCTCCGTTGCATATTTTGTTTCTCTCTTTTTTACACAAATCGAACCGACACGCTGCCCAGGTTCTGGATGCGCAGCGTCACGTTGTCACCCGCCTGCACCGCCACGGCCTCGGTGATGCCGCCCGAGAGCACCAGCGAGCCCGCCGGCAGCGACTGACCGCGCCGCCCCAGGTGGTTGACCAGCATGGCCACGGCGGCCGCCGGATGCCCCAGCACCGCAGCGCCGGCCCCCATGGCCACGGGCTGGCCGTTCTTCTCGAGCACCACACCCAGGGTGCACAAATCCACATCGCGGGCCGAGGCAATGCGCCCGCCGACCACGAAGCGCGCGGCCGAGGTGTTGTCGGCCACCACGCTCTTGAGGTCGAACTTGAAATCGCGGTAGCGGCTGTCAATCACCTCGATGCCGGGCAGCACCACATCGCTGGCGGCCAGCACGGCGCCGATATGGCAGCCAGGGCCCTTGAGTTCGGTGCGCGTGATAAAGCAGATCTCGGGCTCGACCTTGGGATGGATCAGGTCGCTGACCTGGATCTCTGCGCCTTCGGGCACGACGAACTCATCCACCAGGAAGCCGAAGACCGGTTCGGTCACGCCCATTTGCTTCATCTTGGCGTGCGAGGTCAGGCCCGCCTTGTAGCCAACCACGCGGGCGCCGCGCGCCAGCTTGCGTGCCAGGATGCGGTCTTGAATGGCGTAGGCGTCGTCCCAGTCCATGCCGGGGTGGGACTCGGTGATCTTGAGCGTGTCTTGCGCCTTGAGCTGGCAGTTTTCCAGATGCTCGGCGAGCTGGTCGAGGGTGCTTGCGTTCAATGCCATGTTTTTTCCTTCATACAGTCCTCAGGGGTTCAGGGAAGTCGGCTCAGCGTCGCTGGCCTCGGCCAAAAAGTCACGCACCAAGCGGGCAAAGCGGGCAAAGCGGGCCGGAGGCTCAATTTGCGTCCAATGGCCGCACTGGCCATACACATGCAGTTGCGAGCGCGCAATCCACTGCGGCAGCGTCAGCAAGGTGGACAGCGAGGTGGACAGCGAAATCACCTGGTCTTCGCGGCCATGCACCACCAGCGCCTGGTGCTGCAGGGCGCGGTTTTCGGCCTCGGCGCTGCACATGGCATCGACCCAGCGCTGGCGCGGCGCCAAACGAGTTGCCCACCAAATCGGTTTTTTCGATGCCCAGCGCATCGAGCACGCCCACGGCCTGCTCAACCCAGGCGTCGATGGGGTACTGCTGGCCCGCCGGGCGATCGGTAAAGCCCAAGCCCACCATGTCCGGCGCAATGACGCGCGCTTGCTGTGCCAGTTCGGGCATCACCAGGCGCCAATTGGCCCAGGCAGACAGACCAGGACCCGAGCCGTGAATCAGCAACACCGGATGGCCGCTGCCCATATCGTGCACATTGGTGCGGATGCCGCCAGGCATGACCGATCGGGCGATTTCAGGATTGTTCATGGTCGGGTCTTCAAAGCTTGATGCAGACGTTCTTGAGCTCGGTGTAGAACTCAAGCGAATGCACGCCGCCCTCGCGGCCAATGCCCGATTGCCTGGAACCACCAAACGGCGTGCGCAAATCGCGCAGGAACCAGCTGTTGACCCACGACAGGCCAACCTTCATCTTTTGCGCCACGCGGTGGGCGCGCGAAACATCGCGTGTCCAGATGGCCGTCGCCAGGCCATAAACGTTGTCGTTGGCCTTGGCCAGCACTTCTTCTTCGGTGTCGAAGGGCGCAATGTGGCAGCAGGGGCCGAAGATTTCTTCCTTGATGACGCGGGCGCTCTCGGGCAGGCCCGTCCAGATGGTGGGCTGCACCCAGGCGCCCTCGGCAAGCGCCGCACCCATGTCGGGCACGCCGCCACCCGTGACCACGGTGGCACCCTCTTGCACCGCCAGCTGGTAATACGACAGCACCTTGGCCTGGTGTTCTTTGCTGATGAGCGGGCCGAGCCTGGTGTCGGCATCGTCGGGCAGACCGATCTTCCAGCCCTCGACCTGCTTCTTCAGCGCGGCAACGAACCGGTCAAAAATGGGGCGCTCGACATACACGCGCTCGGTGCCCAGACAGACTTGGCCGCTGTTGACGAAAGCCGAGCGCAGCGTGCCCTCGATGGCCGCATCAAAGTCGGCATCGGCGAACACGATGGCGGCATTCTTGCCGCCCATTTCCAGACTGACAGGGCGCGCGCCCTTGGCGGCGGCCTTCATGATGACTTCGCCGGTGCGGGTTTCGCCGGTGAAGGTGATGGCATCCACGCCTGGGTGACTGGTGACGAACTCGCCGGCCGAATCGGGGCCGAAGCCGTGCACCACGTTGTAAACGCCTGGCGGAATGCCCGCTTCATTCATGACCTCGCCCAGCAATGCCGCGGTCTGGGGTGTTTCCTCGGAGGGCTTGACCACCACGGTGTTGCCGCAGGCCAGCGCCGGGCCGACTTTCCAGGTCATCAAGAGCAGCGGCAGGTTCCAGGGGCAGATCACGCCGACCACGCCCACGGGCGAGCGGTACCCGTAGTTGATGGCGCCACGGCCATCGGGCGTGGCCATCTCGAAGAACTCGGTGGGCACGTTCTTCACCACGTCGGCAAAGATCTTGAAGTTGGCCGCGCCGCGCGGAATGTCGATGTGGCTGGCCAGGCTGCGCGGCTTGCCGGTGTCGGCACATTCGGCAGCCAGAAACTCCTCAAAGCGCCTGTTGATGCCGTCGGCCACAGCGTAGAGCTTTTCCACACGCTCGGCCACCGCCATGCGGCCCCAGGGGCCATCAAGGGCTGCGCGGGCGGCGGCCACGGCGGCATCCACCTCGGCACGCCCCGCCTCATGCACCTGGGCGATCACCCCGCCGTGGAGCGGCGAGCGCTTTTCAAAGCTGCGCCCGGTGGCCTGGTATTGGCCGTTGATGAAATTCAGAATTTGTTTCATGGTGATTTTCTTATCTCGCAAGCACTGATTTGCGCCAACGATAGGGATTGAGATTCATACTGTCCAATACCAAATTTTGCCAATCTGATACCTTCAAAGTATTGAGAACATGTTCACGATCCAAGAAAACGATCCAAGAAAAGGAGGGGCGCGGTGGATTTGCGGCAGATGAGATATTTTCTTGCGCTGGCCCAGGAACTGCATTTCGGGCGGGCGGCGGCGCGGCTGCACATGGCGCAGCCGCCCCTGACGCGCCAGATTCGCGGCCTCGAAGACGAGCTGGGCACCATGCTATTCGTGCGCACCGCCAAGGGGGTGGAGCTCACGGCCGCCGGCCAGGCGCTGCTGGACGAGGTGCCCAACATCCTCTCGCTGACGCAGCGCGCGCGCGAGCGCACGCAGCAGGCAGGACAAGGGCTGATCGGCCAGATCGACGTGGGCATCTTCGGCTCGGGCGTGCTGGACGTGATCCCCCGGCTGCTGGCCGCCTTCCACCGCGCGCGCCCCGAAGTGCGCATCGAGTTGCACAACCTGACCAAGGGCGAACAGCTGCAGGCGCTGCGCGAGCGCCGCATCACCATCGGTTTCAACCGGCTGGTGCCCCCCGAGCCCGGCCTGGGGGTGCTGGCCGTGTTGCAGGAGCAACTGGTGGTCGGCCTGCCGCAAGCCCATCCCCTGAGCGCGCGCCATGAGATCGCGCTGCGCGACCTGGACGGCGAACCCATGATCGTCTATCCCAACACCCCCTTGCCAGGGTTGGCACAAGAGGTGGCCAGCGCCTTTCACCGCGAGGGCATGCGCCTGAACGTGGTGCAGGCGGTAGAGGATGTGCTGACCTGCGTGGCCCTGGTGGCGGGCGGTTTTGGCGCCTGCATCACCACCCAGTCGGCCACCAGCCTGCGCCTGCCGGGGTTGGTTTACCGGCCGCTGCGCTCGCGCCACCTGCGCGACATCGAGCTCAGCTGCCTGTACCGCACCGACGACGCTTCGCCGCTGCTGGCGGCCTTTCTGGACGTGGTGCGCGCGTTTGCCAAGGCGCAGCACATCGGCAAAACGGCGAGCGCGGCCAGCTGAACCACCGCATATCCTGGGAAAAGGCCCCACCCCCATCTGCACTGGCCTCTGGAACGTGGAGTTCTTGCTTGAAAACACCGCAAAACACCGCCAAACACCGCCACAGGGAAATCAAGGGCCACCAAGGGCCATCAAGGGCCACCAGACAAGCAGGTGCTACGCTTGTAAAAAAGCCACCCCGCTCAACGGGTCATGACTTACCATGACTGACGCAAAACAGGC
>WOZN01000306.1:2737-10945 GCA_011620245.1 Acidovorax sp. | reverse complement strand
CAACGCGCTAATCCACCGCTGCCTTTGATGTCAAGTTCCACACTAAACGGCATAGCGCTCTCACCCCACTCACCACCCATGAGGTGAACGCCATCGGAGCCATCAACGATAGATTTCATGCGGCTTGTCAAGGGATACAAAGCGGTCAACTGCCGTTTTTAGGTTCAATCTGGCGGCGGCCTTCCTTGCTACGCTGAGGCCCAGCGCCATCCGGCTGGCAGTTCGCCAAAATCACTCAAGCCCCTCATTCCCCTATTCATCACCGCCCCAGTTGCACGATCTGATTGAGCCGGCCACAACATTCGGCAAACAGGGGGTCGTCCAGACGTTTGAGCGGATGGGGCGACGCCTGGCGCATGCGCCAGTCGAAGGATTTGGGCTGGTGGCACAACACATAGCTGGTTTTGCCCGCCTTTTTGCCCTTGGCGGCGCCCACGGCCACCGCAAAGGGGTTGTCGGCGTTGTACTCGGCCGTGGTCATGGGCAGGCCAATCACCAGCGAGGTGCGTTCATTGAAGGCCCGTGGCGAGAGCATCAGAAAGGGGTGAATGTCGCGCATTTCCGCACCGGCCTGGGGGTTGCAGTTGATCCAGATCACCTCTTGCCGATCGGGCGCCCAGGGCTTTGCGCGGCGTGCGGCCGTGGGGGCCGCACTCACCATTTTTCAGCCCCCAGCGCCTCGGCCGCCATGGCCTCGCCGCCGTGGCGCGCCGGGTCGAACAGCGCCAGGCGCTGCTCCAGGGTCAGGGCCTGCCCTTCAACCGGCGTGATGGTGATGCCCGCATCACTGACCACAACCCGCACCATTTGCTCCGCAGACAGCTGGGCAGCCTTGGCCACATTGCCGGGCAGACGCACGCCCAGGTTGTTTCCCCATTTCTTGATGCCAACAACGGCTTCGGCATGTACCATGATTTTTCTCCATCAAATGTTTAAACACAGTATAAACATTTTGACCGTCGCATGGCCACCCGCCACCGCAAGCCTGCGCGGCATCACGCCACCAGCTCCTCGTTCATCTCATTCATCAGCGTATTCAAAATCGCCGCGGCAGATGGCGCAACTGCTGGCAATGTGGTCTTTCATCAGGCGCAGCCATTCGGTCTGCTCGGACGTAAAGGCGGTGCCGCGCTGGGCGTTGTGCCGAAAAATCCAGGCCCGCAAGCGCTTGTCCACCTCGTCGGCAAAGGGTTTGAGTTCAGCGTCTGCGCCGTCCAGCCCCAGCGCAAAGCGCAGCAGACTGACCAGATCGGTCAACTGGCGTTTCTAGAATCATGGCACCAATTCAGCCGCCAGCCACCCCCGCAGGCTGTTGATGAAGGCCCAGGCCTGCACGCGCGGCACGTCTTGCACGCGCACCACGGCCTCGAGCAGCCGACCCTCGCGCAGCGCCATGGCGCGGCCCACGCCGGGCAGCAGGCCGCAGGGCAAAGGTGGCGTGACCCAGCGGCCGTCCAGCAGCATGGCAATGCAGCCGAAGGTGGTTTCGGTGATTTCGCCGGCCTCGTTCCACAGCACCGTGTCGAACACCCCGGGCGTGGTGGGCGCAAACGCGGCGTAATGCGCGCGGCGCGTGGTCTTGTAGCGCACGAATTCGCCATGGGCCTCGGCCAGCGGGCGGGCGGCCAATTGCAAGCGCACGCGCACGGGCTCGGGGGTGGGCTGCAGGGCAAAGGCTTCGGCGCGGGGCTGGCCGCTGGCGTCCAGCAGCAGGCGCACGCGCCATGCACCGGCGGGGTGGCGCTCTGCCAGCGCCAGCAGGCTGGCCTGCACGGCAACAGCGTCAAACGCCACGTTGAAATGCGCAGCCGTGCCTTGCAGGCGCGCCAGGTGCCCGGCCAGGTGGCGGAACTGGCCTTCTTGCAGCGCCAGGGTTTCGAGCAGGTCGAAGGGCTGGCTGGCGCGCTCCAGAAAAGCGCGCTTGTGGCGCCATTCGTTCCATTCCGCACCGGCTGCGGCGCCCGAGGTGATGCCGCTGCCGATGCCGCAATGCGCCTGGCCGTCGCGCAGCACCACCGTGCGGATCGGCACGTTGAAGGTGGCGCGGATGCCGCCCTGGCCGTCGGGCCGCACCACACCGATGGCGCCGCAGTAGATGCCGCGCGGGCCCGGCTCCAGTCCATGGATCGCCTGCATGGCGCGCACCTTGGGCGCGCCCGTGACCGAGCCGCAGGGGAACAGCGCTGCAAACACGTCGGCGAGCCGCGTTGCGGCGCGGGTGCGCGCCCGCACGTCGGATGTCATCTGCCACACGGCCGGCAGCGCTTCGGTGTGAAAGAGCCGGGGCACCTGCACGCTGAAGGGTTCGGCAATGCGCGAAAGATCGTTGCGCAGCAGGTCCACGATCATCACGTTCTCGGCGCGCTCTTTGGGCGAGGCGCGCAATGCGGCGGCATGGGCGGCATCCTGCCCGGACGTGGCACCGCGCGGCGCCGTGCCCTTCATGGGCCGCGTGAGGATATGGCCGGCCGCGCCGCCGCCCGGCCCGCTGTGCCAGTCGAAAAACAGCTCGGGCGAGACGCTGAGCACCTGCTCGTCGCCCATGTCGAGGCAGGCCGCGTAACCGCCCGGCTGCGCGCGCTGCAGGGCCGCAAACAGGGCGCGGGCCGATTGCGCCCCGCCGCCCTGCACGCTGGCCACCGTCTGTGCCGTGTAGTTGACCTGGTAATACTCGCCACGGGCGATGGCCTGGTGGATGGTGGCCAGGGCCGCATCAAACTGCGCGCGCCCGGGCAGGGTGTGCCAGTGCAATGTGGGCGCATCCTGGGGCGGCGGCTCGGCACCGGGCCAGGGCAGCGCCGCGTCATGAATGGCAAACCAGGCCAGCGGGCCATCGGCGGGGTGGGTCTGCAAGGCGGCGTCGAAGGCCGGCGCGGCCTCGTAGCGCAGCGCACCAATGCACCAGGCACCGCCCGCGGCGGCGGCCTGCACGGCGTCAAGCACCGCGCGCACCTGGGCCGGCTTGCGCGCCACCAGCACGGCGCGCGGCACGCCAAAGGCATGGCGCAGGCGCGGCGCACCGGGGTCGTGCGGGTCGGCAAAATCGATCAGTGCGGCTGGAACCAAATGAGCCTCCATGGCTTGCAGAATATGCGCGAACAGCTATCAAAAACGGGGTAATGACATACGCACGGCATCGCGGCCCAATGCCCCGGCTGCAAGGCATTGCATGCGGCCAGAATACCGGCGCCTGACCGGCCTCTGCCACAAGCGAAGATAATCCTCCACCCCCTTCCCCCCACCACCCCTTTGCGCAATGACCTACTCCGTCAAGGAAATTTTTTACACCCTGCAAGGCGAAGGCGGCCAGGCGGGCAGCCCGGCGGTGTTCTGCCGTTTTGCGGGCTGCAACCTCTGGAGCGGCCGCGAACAGGACCGCGCCAACGCCATCTGCCGCTTTTGCGATACCGACTTTGTGGGCGCCGACGGCACCCTGGGCGGCAAGTTTGCCGAAGCCCAGGCCCTGGCGCGCCAGATTGCCGCCCTGTGGCCTGCGGGCGACGCACACCACCGGCTGGTGGTGCTGACGGGCGGCGAGCCGCTGCTGCAAGTGGATGCCGCGCTGATCGAGGCCCTGCATGCACTGGGCTTTCGCATCGCCGTCGAGACCAATGGCACGGTGGCGGCCCCACAAGGCATCGACTGGCTGTGCGTGAGCCCCAAGGCCGGCGCCGACTGGGTGCAGCGCCAGGGACAGGAATTGAAAGTGGTGTGGCCGCAGCCGGGGCTGGACCTGGATGTGCTGGAGGCCACCGGCCAGTTCAGCCACCGCTTTCTGCAGCCCATGGACGGGCCCGACCAGGCCCGCCACATCGCCCTGTGCATCGATCTGTGCATGCAGCGCCCCGCGTGGCGCCTGAGCCTGCAGACCCACAAGCTCACCGGCATTCGATAAACCCCACCGATAACCCCACCGATAAACCCCATTTTTCGCGCACCATGCAATTCACCGTCAGCCAGCGTTTTTTCTTTGATGCCGCCCACACCCTGCAACGCGAGATCGAGGCCGAAGGCAGCCGCCGCATGCACGGCCACACCTACCACGCCGAGGTGTGGGTGCAGGGCCCGCGCAATCCCGCCAACGGCATGGTGATCGACCTGGGTTTCCTGCGCCAGCACCTCGCCGTGGTGCGCGAGCTGCTCGACCACCACCTGCTCGATGAAGTACCGGGGCTGGGCATACCGACGCTGGAGAACCTGTGCGCCTTCATCGCCCAGCAACTGTCGGGCCTGCAACCGCCGCCGAGCCGGGTGCGGGTGTGGCGCGAAGCGCTGGGTGACGGCTGCACGCTCGAACTGGTGCCCCGGGCCTGAACGCTCCCCGCCTGTCCGGCTCAGGCCGCACCGATGTTCGGCACCAGGCCGGCCACCGGCTGGCCGCTTTTCAGCGCGGCGGTGAAGGCCAGCATGCGGTCGATGGGCTGGCGCGCGCGGGGGATGATGGCCGGGTCCACCTGGATGGCATTGGCGCCGGTTTCCAGCACACGGGCCACGTCGGCCAGGCTGTTCATGGCCATCCAGGGGCAGTGGGCGCAGCTTTTGCAGGTGGCGCTGTTGCCGGCGGTGGGGGCCTCGTAGAACACCTTGCCGGGGTTCAGGGTGCGCAGCTTGTGCATCATGCCGTTGTCGGTGGCGATGATGAACTCGCGGGCGTCCATGGTGCACGCAGCGTTCAGGATGCCCGAGGTGGAGCCCACGACGTCGGCCAGGGCGATCACGTCGGCCGGGCTTTCGGGGTGCACCAGCACCTTGGCCTGCGGGTGTTCCTTTTTGAGCAGTTCCAGCTCCAGCGCCTTGAACTCGTCGTGCACGATGCAGGCGCCGTTCCACATCACCATGTCGGCGCCGGTTTCGCGGCGGATGTAGTCGCCCAGATGCCGGTCGGGCGCCCACAGAATCTTCTGGCCCTGGTCTTTGAGGGCGCGCACGATGTCGAGCGCGCAGCTCGACGTGACCAGCCAGTCGGCGCGGGCTTTGACGGCGGCGCTGGTGTTGGCGTACACCACCACGGTGCGGTCGGGGTGCGCGTCGCAAAAAGCGCTGAATTCCTCGATGGGGCAGCCCAGGTCGAGCGAGCAGGTGGCGTCCAGGTCGGGCATGAGCACGGTTTTCCCGGGCGAGAGTATCTTGGCCGTCTCGCCCATGAAGCGCACGCCGGAGACGACGAGCGTCTGCGCGGCATGGTCGCGGCCAAAGCGCGCCATCTCCAGCGAGTCGCTGACGATGCCGCCGGTTTCCTCGGCCAGGTCCTGCAGGTCGGGGTGCACGTAGTAATGCGACACCATCACCGCGTTCTTCTCTTTCAGCAGGCGGCGGATCTTGTCCTTGAACTGCGCGCGCTCGTGCGCAGACAGCTCGGCCGGCACGCGGGCCCAGGCGTGGCGGGTAGCGCACACCGCGCCGTCGGTGGGCTGCTCGTAATCGACTTCCTTGAGGGTGGTGGTTGTGGTGGTCATGACAGCTCCTGCAGGCGCATCGAAAAATCGATGGCCTTGATGTCCTTGGTGAGGGTGCCGATGGAAATGCGGTCCACACCGGTTTCGGCCAGCTCGCGCAGGCCAGCCAAAGTGACGCCGCCCGAAATTTCGAGGACGGCGCGGCCAGCATTGATGCGCACGGCCTCGCGCAGCATGGGCAGCGGCATGTTGTCCAGCAGCACCATGGTGGCGCCGGCGTCCAGCGCCTCGGCCAGTTGCGCCAATGTTTCCACCTCGATTTCGATAAATTTTGCCTGCGCCGCCACCTGCTGGGCCGCGCGCAGCACCGCCGTCACGCCACCGGCGGCGGCAATGTGGTTTTCCTTGATGAGCACGGCGTCGTGCAGACCGATGCGGTGGTTGGTGCCGCCGCCCATGCGCACGGCGTATTTTTGCGCCAGGCGCAGGCCGGGCAGGGTTTTGCGGGTGTCCACGATATGCGCTCGGGTGCCGGCCACCACATCCACATAGGTGCGGGTTTTGGTGGCCACGGCGGACAGCAGCTGCAGAAAATTGAGCGCCGTGCGCTCGGCGCTGAGCAGCGCACGGGCGTTGCCCTCGATCTCCAGCACCACCTGGCCGGCGGCGCAGCGCTGGCCCTCGGCTACGCGCCAGTTCAGTTGCACGGAAGGGTCGAGCGCGCGCAAGGCGGCCTCGGCCCAGGGGGCTCCGCAGAGCACGGCGGCTTCGCGGACAAGAATGCGCGCACGGCTGCGGCGCTGGGGGTCAATCAGGCCTGCGGTCAGGTCGCCGCTGCCCACATCTTCTTCAAGGGCACGGGCCACGTCTGCGCGGGCCAGGGCGGCCAATGCCGCGTCGCGGAAATCGTCGGTCGAATTTGTCATGGTCGGGAGCATAACGGCATTGACATGGCATAGACTCGCGGCAATTTTCTGCCCATGGGACCTTCATGACTGATCCTGCCCGGCTCCAGGCCAATCCCCAAGCCACCCAAGCCACCCCGTATGGCACGCTGCCACCCGCGTCGCCCCTGCCCCAGCGCCGGCCCGTCAGCCTGCCGCGCCTGGCGCAAATGCGTGAAGCCGGCGAAAAAATCACCATGCTCACGGCCTACGACGCCACTTTTGCCGCCGTGGCCGATGCGGCGGGCGTGGAATGCATCCTGGTGGGCGACTCGCTGGGCATGGTCTGCCAGGGCCTGCCCAGCACCGTGGGCGTGTCGCTCGACACCATGGCCTACCACACGGCCAGCGTGGCGCGCGGCCTGCACCGCGTGCAGGGCACGGCCTGGCTGGTGGCCGATCTGCCCTACGGCAGCTACCACGAGTCCCGTGAACAGGCCCTGCGCAGCGCCTGCACGCTGATGCAGGCGGGCGCGCACATGGTCAAGCTCGAAGGCGGCGGCTGGACGGCACCCACGGTGGAATTCCTGGTGCAGCGCGGCGTGCCCGTGTGCGCCCACCTGGGCCTGACGCCACAAACCGTGCACGCCCTGGGCGGCTACCGCGTGCAGGGCAAGACGGAAGACGCAGCCCGCACGCTGCGCAGGCAGGCCCTGGAGCTGCAGGCCGCTGGCGCCGCCATGCTGGTGCTGGAGATGGTGCCCGCCACACTGTCCGCCGAAATCACCGCCGATCTGCCGCACTGCCACACCATCGGCATTGGCGCGGGCAGCGGCACGGCCGGCCAGGTGCTGGTGTTGCACGACATGCTGGGCATGAACCTGGGCAAGATGGCCAAGTTTGTGCACAACTTCATGCAGGACGCCGGCAGTGTGCGCGGCGCCATGGAAGCCTATGTGCAGGCCGTCAAGCAGGGCCGCTTTCCCGACAACGCATTGCACGCCTGGTAAGGCCAGGCCTTTTCCACCAAGAACCATGCTCATTGCCCGCTCCATTCCAGAACTGCGCGCGGCCCTGGCCGGCCGCCGCCCTGCCTTCGTGCCCACCATGGGCAACCTGCACGAGGGGCACCTGTCGCTGGTGCGCCAGGCCCGGCCACTGGGCGACACCACTGTGGTCAGCATCTTTGTGAACCGCCTGCAGTTTCTGCCCCACGAAGACTTCGACAGCTACCCGCGCACCTGGGATGCCGACTGCGCCAAGCTGCAGGCCACCGGCTGCGATGTGCTGTTTGCCCCGCGCGAGACCGACCTCTACCCCGAGCCGCAGACCTTCACGGTGCACCCCGACCCGCAACTGGCCGACCTGCTCGAAGGCCAGTTCCGCCCCGGCTTCTTCATCGGGGTGGCCACGGTGGTGATGAAGCTGTTCAGCTGCGTGTTTGGCGCCAACGCCGGCGGCACGGCGGTGTTTGGCCGCAAGGACTACCAGCAGCTCATGGTGATCCGCCAGATGGTGCGGCAGTTTGCGCTGCCCATCGACGTGGTGGCCGGCGACACCAGCCGCGCCCCCGACGGCCTGGCCCTGAGCTCGCGCAACGCCTACCTGAGCCCGCAGGAGCGCCAGGAGGCCGTGGCGCTGTCGCAGGCGCTGCAGCAACTGTCCGAGCGCTGGGCCGCGGCGCAGGCCGCTGGAACGCTGCAGGCAGCCAACCTGGAGCAGCAGGCACTCGACATGCTGCGCGCGCGCGGCTGGCTGCCCGACTACCTCACGGTGCGCCGGCGCCAGGATTTGCAGCCAGCCACGCCAGCCGATGCCCCCGGAACGCTGGTGGCCCTGGGCGCCGCCCGGCTGGGGGCCACGCGGCTGATCGACAACCGGGAGTTTTGAGCCCGGCCCCATGGCGCTGGGGCCCACCGGGCTCCGGC
>WOZN01000306.1:0-2637 GCA_011620245.1 Acidovorax sp. | reverse complement strand
AGCTATTAAATCAATAGCTGCTAGCGCTTACCACACAAGCGCTGCAGCCCGATTTCACCCAAAAAAAGCAGAACCATCGCCCGGCAGCGTCATCAGCGGGCTCTGCGCACGCGTCCCCAGGAAGCGGGCCATGGAGCGCGAGCCTGTCCGCGATGAATGCCCGGTAAACTTCAACGCTCTGGATCAAATATCAAATATCAACTGCTTGATCCACCGCGCCACTGCGCTTTTCTCAGCACCCGGATTGCCCCATGTCCAACCCCTTCTCACCCGCGCAACTGTGGTCCCTCGCCGACCAGTTCGGCACCCCGCTGTGGGTGTATGACGCCGCCACCATCCGCCAGCGCATTGCGCAGCTGGCGAGCTTTGAAACCATCCGCTTTGCGCAGAAGGCCTGCTCCAACATCCATATCCTTGCGCTGATGCGCGAGCAGGGCGTGAAGGTGGACGCGGTCTCGCGCGGCGAGATCCTGCGTGCACTGGCCGCCGGCTACCAGCCGGGCCAGAAGGGCGATGCGCCGTCCGAAATCGTCTTCACGGCCGACCTGTTCGATATAGTCACGCTGGCCTGCGTGGTCGAGCATGGCGTGCCGGTGAACGCCGGCTCCATCGACATGCTGCACCAGTTGGGCGCGGCATCGCCGGGCCATGCAGTGTGGCTGCGCATCAACCCCGGTTTTGGCCATGGCCACAGCAACAAGACCAACACGGGCGGCGAGCACAGCAAGCATGGCATCTGGCACACCGACCTGCCCGCCGCGCTGGCCGCCATCCGCCAGCACGGCCTGAAGCTGGTGGGGCTGCACATGCATATCGGCTCGGGCGTAGACTACCGCCACCTCGAGCAGGTGTGCGGCGCCATGGTGGAGCTGGTGCGCAGCACGCATGCCGCAGGGCATGACCTGCACGCGATTTCGGCCGGCGGCGGCCTGTCCATTCCCTACCGCGATGGCGACCCGGTGATCGACACGCAGCATTACCACGGCCTGTGGGATGCGGCGCGCCAGCAGGCCGAGGCCATCGTGCAGCACCCGCTGGGCCTGGAGATCGAGCCCGGCCGCTACCTGGTGGCCGAATCGGGCGTGCTGCTGGGCGAGGTGCGCGCCACCAAGGATGCGGGCAACAACCATTTCATGCTGCTCGACACCGGCTTCAACGAGTTGATGCGCCCCTCCATGTACGGCAGCTACCACACCATGAGCGTGCTGCGCCGCGACGGCAGCACGGCGGCACAGCGGCCCAGCGTGGTGGCGGGGCCGCTGTGCGAATCGGGCGACGTGTTCACGCAGGGCGACGGCGGCGTGGTGCTGCCGCGCAACCTGCCGGATGCGCAGGTGGGCGACCTGCTGGTCATCCACGACACGGGGGCGTATGGCGCATCCATGTCCTCCAACTACAACACCCGGCCGCTGATAGCCGAAGTGCTGGTCGATGGCGGCCAGGCCCGCCTGATCCGCCGCCGCCAGACGGTGGAAGAGCTGCTGGCGCTGGAACTGGGCCTGTAAACCGGACCGGGCGGGCGCCCATCCGCAGCGCCCTGCCTGCACCGCTCGCCCTACCCGCTAGCGCAGCTCGGAGGCCGGGTCGCGCCCCATCAGCAGTCCCACGGCATCGGCCGGGGCCAGCCGGCCATCGAGCAGTGCCACCACGGCCTGGGTGATGGGCATGTCCACGCCGAGTCCCGCCGCACGCTGGGCCACGGTGCGGGCGCAGTACACGCCTTCGGCCACATGGCCCAGGGAATCCACCGCCTGCTGCAGGCTCTGGCCCTGCGCCAGCAGCAAGCCGACGCGGCGGTTGCGCGAGAGGTCTCCCGTCGCGGTCAGCACCAGGTCGCCAATGCCCGACAGCCCCATGAAGGTGTCAGGCCGCGCGCCCAGCGCCACCCCAAGGCGCGTCATTTCGGCCAGGCCGCGCGTGATGAGGGCCGCCCGTGCGTTCAGCCCCAGGTTCAGCCCATCGCACAGGCCGGTGGCTATGGCCAGCACGTTTTTCACTGCACCGCCCACCTCCACGCCCACGATGTCGTCGTTGGCATAGACGCGCAGGCTGGGGCTGTGAAAGGCGGCAACCAGCGCATCGCGCACCAGGGCATGCCGGCTGGCCGCCACCAGCGCCGTGGGCTGGCCGCGCGCCACCTCTTGCGCAAAGCTGGGGCCGCTGAGCACGCCAGCCATCAGATCAGGAGCCACCTGCGCACATACCTCGTGCCCCAGCAGCCCAAATGATCCTGAATCGGCCGGTGCCACCGCTTCAAAGCCCTTGCACAGCCAGGCCACCGGCGCCTGGCAGCCGCGCAGGGCCAGCAGCATGGTGCGCAGCGCCGCCATCGGCGTGGCCACGATGACCAGGTCGGCAGCGCGCGCCAGCGCAAGGGGGTCTGCACCCGACACCGACAGCGCCGGGGGAAATTCAATGCCCGGCAGGTAGCGCGCATTCTGGCGCCGCGCCTGCATGTCGGCCGCCTGCTGGCCATCGCGCGCCCACAACGTGACGGTGTGAATGACGGCATGGCCGCCGGACTGCCGGGCGGCCCCCATGGCCAGCGCCGTGCCCCAGGCACCGGCACCGAGTACTACTAGTTTCATAGCTGCTTGCGCTTATGCATAAAACGCCAGAGGCCAAAATGACCTCTGA
>WOZN01000345.1 GCA_011620245.1 Acidovorax sp. | reverse complement strand
TGCGCCCGCCAGTGCCGCCAGAAATGGGATATTTGGCATTTCTGCATCCCTAAGTTGGCTCAGAACATGTTCCCGATCTCAGGGCGCCAGGCGCTCGCGCACCCAGGCGCTGCCGTCCAGGCGGTAGCGCAGGCGGTCATGCAGGCGGCTTTTGCGGCCCTGCCAGAACTCCCATTGGTCGGGCTGGAGGCGGTAGCCACCCCAGTGCGGCGGGCGCGGCGGCTTGAGCATGAACTGCGCGCCATATTTGGCCGCATTGGCCACCAGCACGCCGCGGCCTGAAATCACCTGGCTTTGCGGGCTGGCCCAGGCGCCGATGCGCGAATCGAGCGGGCGGCTGGCAAAGTATTCGTCGCTCTCCGCGTCGCTGACCTTCTCCACCACGCCCTCGATGCGCACCACGCGTTCGAGCTCCACCCAGTGGAACTGCAGCGCCACATAGGGGTTGCCCGCGATCTGGCGGCCCTTGCGGCTGTCGTAGTTGGTGAACCAGACGATGCCGCGCTCGTCATAGCCCTTGATCAGCACCACGCGGGTGCTGGGGCGCAGGTCGCTGCCCACGGTGGCCACGGTCATGGCGTTGGGCTCGGGCAGTTCGGCGCTGATGGCTTCTTTCAGCCACTGGTCAAACTGCTGCAGGGGGACGGCGTGCGAGGCGTCTTCGTTGAGTTCGGCGCGCTCGTAGCTCTTGCGAAGGTCGGCGATGGAGGTGGTCATGGGCACGATTGTGCACGGCGAGGCTGCATCCAAAAAGCCAGCTTGACCGATCCCCAGGGTCTGTCTGGCAACGAGAGGGTGCCGCGATTAACCCTAGGGGGTGCCGCGATTAACCCTAGGGTTAACCCATGACTTACGCAAAACAGGCCCAGGCAAGCCGCCTGCCACAAAGGCAGGTACCGTTGTGGCATCCTTGTTTGCGCAAGTCCTAGAGAAAATAACCCCCGAGTCGCCTGCGGCGCCTTCCCCAAGGGGGACGCCACCCGAGGCCTGGCAAAGCCAGTTCCACGGTGGCACTGGCCCAGGACGCCGGTGCACAGGCCATTGGCCTAAGGGCTCGCAAAGCAATAACTTGTACTTTTGCCCAGGAGGCTGTCGGACTTGGAAATCGTCGGCTGCAAATGGACCGCAGCGGTCCATTTTTTACCGTCTTTTTGCCCCATAGCCGGGCTATGGGGCTGCAAATCCGGCAAAAACTGTCCTCGCTGGGGCCCATTTTCGCTATCGACGCTCCAAGTCCGACAGCCTCCTAGAAACGGCAGTTGACCGCTTTGTATCCCTTGCCAAGCCGCATGAAATCAAGCGTTGACGGCTTCGATGGCGTTCACCTTGTGGGTGAGAGCGCTATGCACCTGCCAGCACCGCGCTCGGGGCGCCATGCGGCGTTGCTCCTCCTTGCGGGCAGTAGCCCGCCGCGTCGTCGCGTCTTGCCTGGCACCCCGATCACGGCACCGGCGGGCGCATCCAACTGCCGTTTTTAGGATGACCAATGTTTTTGCGCTGCTGCCCACGCGGCGCGAAGCATTGCTGCCCTGGCCCGGCTGGCGAAACCCTGCTGTTTCGATCTTGCCGTCATTGGCGGTGGAGCAACCGGGCTGGAGGCATTTCTGGCGCTGGCACAACAATATTTGCACATTCCTGGTGGACAGGCGCTTGACTTGCCGAAACTCCTTTGCAATAATCGAAGGCTTCGCGTTTCAAGCGTGAAGTTTCTGCCCAGCGGGAAGTGCTGCAAATGGTTTGCGGTGCGGACGACGGGCCCAAGACTGACTGGCTGATTTGCAGCCCTTGAGAAGTTCTCTGGGGCCGTGGTCTTCTGGTGCAAGTTGGGAATATTGAAATGATCCAGACAGAATCTCGGTTAGAGGTTGCCGACAATACCGGCGCCAAGTCCGTCCTTTGCATCAAGGTGCTGGGTGGCTCGAAGCGTCGCTATGCAAGCGTTGGCGACATTATCAAGGTGAGCATCAAAGAAGCTGCTCCGCGTGGCCGCGTCAAAAAAGGCGAGGTCTACAGCGCGGTGGTGGTTCGTACGGCGAAGGGTATTCGCCGTGGCGATGGTTCGCTCATCAAATTCGATGGCAACGCGGCAGTGTTGCTGAATGCAAAATTGGAGCCCATCGGCACCCGCATCTTTGGACCCGTGACGCGTGAACTGCGTACCGAGAAGTTCATGAAGATCGTGTCCCTGGCTCCTGAAGTTCTCTAAGGACGCGCCATGAACAAGATTCGCAAGGGCGACGAAGTCATCGTGCTGACCGGCCGTGACAAGGGCAAGCGCGGCACGGTGTCGCTGCGCAAGGATGACTCCCACCTCGTCATCGACGGCATCAACCTGGTCAAGAAGCACGCCAAGCCAAACCCCATGAAGGGTACGACGGGCGGCATCATTGAAAAGGCCATGCCGATCCATCAGTCCAATGTGGCCATCTTCAATGCCGCTACCGGCAAGGGTGATCGCGTTGGCATCAAGGTGCAGGCTGACGGCACGCGCGTTCGCGTGTTCAAGTCCAGCGGCGCTGAAATCAAGGCGGCCTAAGGGGTAAACATGGCACGACTGCAAGAAATTTACCGCGACAAAGTCGCTCCCGAACTGATCAAGCAGTTCGGCTACACCTCGCCGATGCAGGTTCCGCGTCTGACCAAGATCACGCTCAACATGGGTGTGAGCGAGGCTGTCTCGGACAAGAAGGTGATGGACAACGCCGTGGCAGACCTGACCAAGATTGCTGGTCAGAAGCCTGTGGTGACCAAGGCCAAGAAGGCTATCGCTGGTTTCAAGATCCGCGAAGGCCAGGCGATTGGTTGCATGGTCACGCTGCGTGGCGTGCAGATGTATGAGTTCCTGGACCGTTTCGTGACCGTGGCCCTGCCCCGCGTCCGTGACTTCCGTGGTGTCTCCGGCCGCGCATTTGACGGCCGTGGCAACTACAACATCGGCGTCAAGGAACAGATCATTTTCCCTGAAATTGAGTACGACAAGGTCGATGCCCTGCGCGGTCTCAATATCAGCATCACCACGACGGCCAAGTCCGACGAGGAAGCCAAGGCGCTTCTCGCGGGTTTCCGTTTCCCGTTCAAGAACTGAGGCGAAGCATGGCTAAAGTAGCTTTGATCCAGCGCGAACTGAAGCGCGAAAAATTGGCAGCCAAGTACGCAACCAAGTATGCGGAACTGAAGGCGATCGCTGGCGATGCCAAGCGCAGCGATGAAGAGCGTGATGCAGCCCGTCTGGGTCTGCAAAAGCTCCCGCGCAATGCAAATCCTACGCGCCAGCGCAACCGTTGCGAAATCACCGGTCGCCCACGTGGAACATTCCGTCAATTCGGTCTGGCCCGCGCCAAGATTCGCGAACTGGCTTTTGCAGGCGAGATCCCCGGTGTCACCAAGGCCAGCTGGTAAGCAGGCAGGAGAGATACAACATGAGCATGAGTGATCCTATCGCTGACTTGCTGACCCGCATTCGTAACGCACAAATGGTCGCCAAGGCCACGGTGCTGGTGCCTTCTTCCAAAGTGAAGATTGCCATCGCCCAGGTGTTGAAGGACGAGGGTTATATCGACGGCTTCCAGGTGAAAACCGAAGCTGGCAAGTCCGAACTTGAAATCGTCCTGAAGTACTACGCAGGCCGTCCCGTGATTGAGCGCATCGAGCGCGTCAGCCGCCCAGGACTGCGTGTCTACAAAGGCCGTGATTCCATTCCACAAGTCATGAACGGTCTGGGTGTGGCAATTGTCACGACCCCTAAGGGCGTGATGACTGATCGCAAGGCGCGCGCTACCGGTGTCGGTGGTGAAGTGCTCTGCTATGTGGCCTAACCCGCGGCATTGAGGAGAAACTGAAATGTCCCGAGTAGGAAAAATGCCCGTGACCATCCCCGCAGGCGTGGATGTGTCCGTGAAAGATGACCAGATCTCTGTCAAGGGCTCTGGCGGTGCGCTCTCACTTGCACAGAATGTGCTGGTGAAGGTGTCCAGCAATGATGGCAAGCTCAGCTTTGAGCCTGCCAACGAATCCCGCGAAGCCAATGCCATGAGCGGCACCATTCGCCAGCTGGTCAACAACATGGTGATCGGTGTCAGCAAGGGCTTCGAAAAGAAGCTGAGCCTGGTTGGCGTGGGCTACAAGGCTGCTGCCACTGGTTCCAAGCTGAATCTGACGGTCGGTTATTCGCACCCCGTGAATTTCGACATGCCTGCTGGCATCACGGTTGCCACCCCCACGCCCACGGAAGTGGTTGTGAAGGGCGCAGACCGCCAGCGCGTGGGTCAGATCGCTGCCGAGATTCGTGCTGTTCGTCCACCTGAGCCCTACAAGGGCAAGGGTATCCGCTATGCGGACGAAAAGATCACGATCAAAGAGACCAAGAAGAAATAAGGAGCTGCAACATGTTGACAAAGAAAGAGCAGCGTCTTCGTCGTTCGCGTCAGACGCGCATCCGCATTGCACAGCAAGGCGTGGCACGCTTGACCGTGAATCGTACGAACCTCCATATCTACGCCACTGTGATCTCCGGCGACGGCAGCAAGGTGCTGGCCAGTGCGTCCACGGCCGAGGCCGATGTGCGCAACTCGCTGGGCGGTTCGGGCAAGGGTGGCAATGCCGCTGCAGCCCAGGCAATCGGCAAGCGCATTGCTGAAAAGGCAAAGGCTGCTGGTGTCGAGAAGGTTGCATTTGATCGCGCAGGTTTTGCTTACCACGGTCGCGTCAAGGCTTTGGCCGATGCGGCCCGTGAAGCAGGTCTGCAGTTCTAAGCGGAACGGAATTAAAAATGGCTAAATTTCAACCCAAGATGCAGAGCGAAGGCCAGGACGACGGTCTGCGCGAAAAAATGATCGCGGTGAACCGCGTGACCAAAGTCGTGAAGGGTGGCCGTATTCTCGGTTTCGCTGCACTGACGGTGGTTGGCGATGGTGATGGCCGCGTGGGCATGGGCAAGGGCAAATCCAAGGAAGTGCCTGCAGCCGTGCAAAAGGCCATGGAAGAAGCGCGTCGCAACATGGTGAAGGTCTCGTTGAAAAACGGCACGATCTTTCACAATGTGACGGGTCACCATGGTGCCGCTGTTGTCATGATGGCCCCGGCCCCCAAGGGTACCGGCATCATTGCTGGCGGCCCCATGCGCGCAGTCTTTGAAGTGCTGGGTGTGACCGACATCGTGGCCAAGAGCCACGGTTCGTCGAACCCGTACAACATGGTCCGTGCAACGTTTGACGCGCTCGTCAATTCGACCACCCCGTCGAACGTGGCAGCCAAGCGCGGCAAGACAGTCGAAGACATCTTCGCCTGAACCGGAGCTTGAATATGACAACGCAACAAACCGTCAAGATTCAACTGGTGCGCAGCCCGATTGGCACCAAGGAATCGCACCGCGCCACTGTTCGTGGCCTGGGTCTGCGCAAGCTGAACAGTGTCAGCGAACTGCAGGACTCGCCTGAAGTGCGCGGCATGATTAACAAGATCAGCTATCTGGTCAAAGTCCTCTGAGAGATCGATCATGGAACTCAATAGCATCAAGCCCGCAGACGGTGCCAAGCATGCCAAGCGCCGCGTAGGCCGCGGCATCGGCTCCGGTCTGGGTAAGACCGCTGGCCGTGGTCACAAAGGTCAGAAGTCGCGTGCGGGTGGTTACCACAAGGTGGGTTTCGAAGGCGGTCAGATGCCTTTGCAGCGCCGTCTGCCCAAGCGCGGTTTCAAGTCGCATCTGCTCAAGTTCAATGCAGAAGTGACGCTGACTGCTCTGGACCAGCTCGGCCTGGCCGAAGTGGATGTCCTGGCGCTCAAGCAGGCTGGCCTGGTGGGCGAGCTGGCCAAGGTGGTCAAGGTCATCAAGAGTGGCTCGCTTACCAAGGCTGTCAAGCTGAACGGTGTGGGCGCTACGGCTGGTGCCAAGGCAGCTATTGAAGCTGCTGGCGGCAGCGTCGCCTGAATGTGGCTCTGAAGGAAGACATCTGTGGCTACTAGCGCGGCTCAAATTGCAAAGACCGGTAAGTTCGGCGACCTGCGTCGTCGTCTGGTTTTTCTGTTGCTTGCGCTGGTCGTGTACCGCATCGGGGCTCATATCCCCGTGCCAGGCATCGATCCAGCCCAGCTCCAGCAGCTGTTCAGTGGCCAGCAAGGCGGTATCCTGAACCTGTTCAACATGTTCTCGGGTGGTGCGCTTTCGCGCTTCACGGTTTTCGCTCTGGGGATCATGCCGTATATCTCGGCGTCGATCATCATGCAGCTGATGACCTATGTGGCTCCCACGTTCGAGCAGTTGAAAAAGGAAGGCGAAGCCGGTCGCAGAAAGATCACGCAGTACACCCGTTACGGCACATTGGGCTTGGCCCTGTTCCAGTCGCTGGGTATTGCCGTCGCGCTGGAAAGCTCGGCGGGTCTGGTACTCAGCCCTGGTTTCGGGTTCCGCATGACGACAGTGGTCAGTCTGACGGCTGGCACGATGTTTCTGATGTGGCTGGGTGAGCAGATCACCGAGCGTGGCCTGGGGAACGGGATTTCGATCCTGATCTTCGCTGGCATCGCTGCCGGATTGCCGGGCTCTATCGGTGGTCTTCTGGAGCTGGTTCGTACGGGTGCCATGAGCATTCTGGCTGCAATCTTCATCGTCATTGTGGTGGGTCTGGTGACTTACTTCGTGGTGTTTGTGGAGCGTGGTCAGCGCAAGATTCTGGTGAATTACGCTCGGCGGCAGGTGGGTAACAAGGTCTACGGCGGTCAGTCGTCGCACTTGCCCCTGAAGCTGAACATGGCTGGCGTGATTCCTCCGATCTTCGCATCGTCGATCATTTTGCTGCCGGCAACGGTGATGAACTGGTTCAGTGCGGGTGAGTCGATGCGCTGGTTGCGGGACATATCGGGTGCGTTGACGCCTGGTCAGCCCATCTATGTGATGTTTTATGCCACCGCGATCGTCTTTTTCTGCTTCTTTTACACGGCCCTGGTTTTCAACAGCCGCGAAACTGCAGACAACCTGAAGAAGAGCGGTGCGTTCATTCCGGGCATTCGCCCAGGTGAGCAAACGGCACGTTACATCGACAAGATCCTGGTTCGGCTGACCTTGGCAGGCGCTGTGTACATCACCTTCGTGTGTTTGCTGCCAGAGTTCTTGATTTTGAAGTACAACGTTCCGTTTTACTTCGGCGGTACTTCGCTGCTGATCATTGTGGTGGTGACCATGGACTTCATGGCCCAGGTTCAGAACTACATGATGTCGCAACAGTATGAATCGCTGCTCAAGAAAGCCAATTTCAAAGGCAACGCGCGCAGTTGATGAACAGGACGGCAATGGTCGCATTGCGACCTTGCCTGTAGAGAGTTGGATATCGGTTGAGTTGGCGCCCCACGAATTTTCGCGGGCACAAATTGTGTTCCGTGCGAAGCAGCCGGGACGGATGGAAAAGTTTTAGGAGAATGCAATGAGAGTTTCGGCTTCGGTCAAAAAAATCTGCCGCAATTGCAAGATCATCCGCCGCAAAGGTGTGGTGCGTGTGATCTGCACGGATCTGCGTCACAAGCAGCGCCAAGGTTGATTGGAAAGTATTAGAGGACGCATATGGCACGTATCGCTGGCATTAACATTCCGCCGCACAAGCACGCGGAAATCGGTCTGACCGCCATTTTTGGCATCGGTCGCACCCGCGCTCGCAAGATTTGCGAAGCAACTGGTATCGCTTACAGCAAGAAGATCAAAGATCTTTCTGATAGCGATCTGGAAAAAATTCGCGAGCAAATCGAGCAGTTCACCATTGAAGGTGACCTGCGCCGCGAAACCACCATGAACATCAAGCGCTTGATGGACATCGGCTGCTATCGTGGCTTCCGCCATCGCCGCGGTCTGCCAATGCGTGGTCAGCGCACCCGTACCAATGCACGCACCCGCAAGGGTCCGCGCAAGGGTGCAGCTGCACTGAAGAAATAAAGAGATTGAAAGATCAACATGGCTAAGTCTCCTGCCAATAACGCAGCTCAGCGCGTTCGCAAGAAGGTCCGCAAGAACGTTTCGGACGGCATTGCACACGTGCATGCCTCGTTCAACAACACCATCATCACGATCACCGATCGCCAGGGCAACGCCCTGTCGTGGGCTTCGTCCGGTGGCCAAGGTTTCAAGGGCTCGCGCAAGTCCACCCCGTTCGCTGCCCAGGTGGCATCGGAAGTGGCCGGCCGCGCTGCCATCGACCAGGGTATCAAGAACCTTGACGTTGAAATCAAGGGCCCTGGTCCTGGTCGTGAATCGTCGGTGCGCGCTTTGGGCGCACTGGGCATCCGTATCACCTCGATCTCCGATGTGACCCCGGTGCCGCACAACGGCTGCCGCCCTCAAAAGCGTCGTCGTATCTAATATATCTAAGCCCACCGCCGCCTGAGAACGCGCAAGCACCTCAGGCGGCTCCCGCAATGGTTTGCGGTAGATGACACAAAGGAAGCTCAAGTGGCACGTTACCTCGGCCCCAAGGCCAAACTCTCTCGCCGTGAAGGCACCGACCTGTTCCTGAAGAGCGCCCGTCGCTCGATCGCCGACAAGTCCAAGTTCGACTCCAAGCCTGGTCAGCACGGCCGTACCTCTGGTGCCCGTACCTCTGACTACGGTCTGCAACTGCGTGAAAAGCAGAAGGTCAAGCGCATGTACGGCGTGCTGGAAAAGCAGTTCCGTCGCTACTTTGAAGCCGCTGACAGTCGCAAGGGCAATACCGGTGCGAACCTGCTGTTCCTGCTCGAATCCCGTCTCGACAACGTCGTGTATCGCATGGGTTTCGGTTCGACCCGCGCTGAAGCGCGCCAGCTGGTGTCCCACAAGGCGATCACGGTGAACGGCAAGTCCGTCAACATCGCTTCGTACCTCGTGAAGACGGGCGACGTCGTGGCTGTGCGTGAAAAGTCGAAGAAGCAAAACCGCATTGTCGAAGCCCTTCAGCTGGCCGCCCAGGTTGGCATGCCTGCATGGGTGGATGTCAACGCCGAAAAGGCTGAAGGTATCTTCAAGAAGGTGCCTGACCGTGATGAGTTTGGTGCCGACATCAACGAATCGCTGATCGTTGAGTTGTACTCGCGCTAATCGCTAGCTACGTATTTAGAGAAAACCGTCCCTGCACCGCGAGGCATCGCGGTGTAGGCGCTTCACCAGCCTTACCGGTGTAACGAGCTGGGGGTATTGAGAGGAAGTTGCATGCAAACCAATTTGCTGAAACCCAAGGCGATTAATGTCGAACAGCTTGGTCACAATCGTGCCAAGGTGGCGCTTGAGCCGTTCGAACGTGGCTACGGTCACACATTGGGCAATGCCATTCGGCGTGTCCTGCTTTCGTCCATGGTGGGTTACGCAGCGACGGAAGTCACCATTGCAGGTGTTCTGCACGAATATTCGTCCATTGATGGTGTGCAAGAGGACGTGGTCAACATCCTCCTGAACCTCAAGGGTGTGGTATTTAAGCTGCACAACCGTGATGAAGTCACACTGAGCCTGCGCAAGGATGGCGAAGGTGTGGTCACTGCGCGTGACATCCAGACGCCCCATGACGTGGAAATCGTCAACCCTGATCATGTGATTGCCAATCTGTCCACAGGCGGCAAGCTGGATATGCAGATCAAGGTAGAAAAAGGCCGTGGCTATGTGCCTGGCAATCTGCGTCGCTATGCGGACGAATCGACCAAGTCAATTGGCCGAATCGTTCTGGATGCATCGTTCTCCCCTGTGAAGCGTGTGAGCTACACCGTGGAAAGCGCCCGTGTCGAGCAGCGTACCGATCTGGACAAGTTGGTCGTCGAGATCGAAACCAACGGTGCCATTACGGCTGAAGACGCCGTGCGCGCATCGGCCAAGATCCTGGTGGAACAGCTGGCCGTGTTCGCGCAGCTGGAAGGTGGCGAACTGGACGCCTTGGTCGCACCTGCAGGCCCACGCGGCAACGCGGCGTTCGATCCTATCTTGCTGCGCCCTGTGGACGAGCTGGAGCTGACTGTTCGCTCCGCCAACTGCCTGAAGGCCGAGAACATCTACTACATCGGTGACCTGATCCAGCGCACCGAAAACGAGTTGCTCAAGACCCCCAACCTGGGTCGCAAGTCGCTCAACGAGATCAAGGAAGTGCTCGCATCGCGTGGTCTCACGCTGGGCATGAAATTGGAAAACTGGCCGCCAGCCGGTTTGGACAAGCGTTAAGTTATAATTTTGGGTTCCCTTCGAGGGGAACAGTGCCTCGGGCAGTACCTGATACGGCTGCCTGATTTAATCAAGTAAAAGGAAAGCACCATGCGCCACGGACACGGCCTTCGCAAACTCAATCGCACCAGCTCGCACCGGCTGGCGATGCTTCAGAACATGATGAATTCGCTCATCGAGCATGAAGCCATCAAAACCACGGTTCCCAAGGCCAAGGAATTGCGCCGCGTCATCGAACCCATGATCACCCTGGCCAAGGAAGACTCGGTTGCAAACCGCCGTCTGGCATTCAACCGCCTGCGTGACCGTGATAGCGTGACCAAGCTGTTCAACGACCTGGGCCCCCGTTTCAAGGTGCGTCCTGGTGGCTACACCCGTATCCTGAAGATGGGTTTCCGCGTGGGTGACAACGCGCCCATGGCACTGGTCGAATTGGTGGACCGTGCTGCCGAAGTTGAAAATATTTCGGCATCTGCTGAATAATAGGATATAATTCATCTCTTGCCGCGCGATGGAGCAGTCTGGTAGCTCGTTGGGCTCATAACCCAAAGGTCGGAGGTTCAAATCCTCCTCGCGCAACCAATAAAATCAAGCAATTAGCTTGTCTTGAAGGCCCACCTCGGTGGGCCTTTTTGTTTGTGCGCCCAGCATGGGCGCACTCCTGCGGGGGCAAGTCCCGCCGTAAGTTGACCATGACGAACGAAGTGAAGCGCAACTGCACGAGGGTGACCGACTGTGGGAAAAAAGCGTGGAGCATAAACCTAGAAACGGCAGTTGACCGCTTTGCTTCCATTGCCAAGCCGCATGAAATCAACGCTTGATGGCTTCGATGGCGTTCACCTTGTGG
>WOZN01000420.1 GCA_011620245.1 Acidovorax sp. | reverse complement strand
GCAACTGGTGCAGCTGCGCCAGGCCGAACTTGTCGGCGCGGCTGATGACGATGGTATTGGCCGTGGGCACGTCGATGCCGGTCTCGATGATGGTCGAACACAGCAGGATGTTGTAGCGCTGGGCCACGAAGTCGCGCATCACGCGCTCGAGCTCGCGCTCGGGCATCTGGCCGTGGGCCACGGCGATGCGGGCCTCGGGCAATATTTCTTCGAGCTTCTGGCGGCGGTTTTCGATGGTCTCCACCTCGTTGTGCAGAAAGTAGCACTGCCCGCCGCGCTTCAACTCGCGCAGCACCGCCTCGCGGATCACGCCCGTGCCCTCGTTGCGCACGAAGGTCTTGATGGCCAGGCGCCGCTGGGGCGCGGTCGCTATCACGCTCAGGTCGCGCAGGCCTTCGAGCGCCATGCCCAGCGTGCGCGGGATGGGCGTGGCGGTGAGCGTGAGCACGTCCACCTCGGCGCGCAGGGCCTTCATCTGCTCCTTGTGGCGCACGCCGAAGCGGTGCTCCTCGTCGATGATGAGCAGGCCCAGGTTGTGGAACTTGGTGGATTCGCTGAGCAGCTTGTGCGTGCCCACCACGATGTCCACCGTGCCGTCGCCGATGCCCTTGAGCGCGGCGTTGATCTCCTTGCCCGAGCGAAAGCGCGAGACCTCGGCGATCTTGACCGGCCACTTGGCAAAGCGGTCCACCAGCGTCTGGTAATGCTGCTCGGCCAGCAGCGTGGTGGGCGCAAGAAAGGCCACCTGCTTGCCGCCCGTGACGGCCACGAAGGCCGCGCGCAGGGCCACTTCGGTCTTGCCGAAGCCCACGTCGCCGCAGACCAGGCGGTCCATGGGGCGGGGGCTGATCATGTCCTGGATGACGGCGTGGATGGCGGCGTTCTGGTCGGCCGTTTCCTCGAAGCCGAAGTCGTTGGCGAAGGCCTCATAGTCCTGCGGCGAGTAGCGGAACGCATGGCCTTCGCGCGCGGCGCGGCGGGCGTAGATGTTGAGCAGCTCGGCGGCGGAGTCGCGCACCTGGCTTGCCGCCTTGCGCTTGGCCTTCTCCCACTGGCCGCTGCCCAGCTTGTGCAGCGGCGCCTCGTCGGCGGAGACGCCCGTGTAGCGGCTGATCAGCTGCAGCTGGCTCACGGGCACGTAGAGCACGGCCTTGTCGGCATATTCGAGGTGCAAAAACTCCTGCAGCGCGGGCGTGCCATCGGGGTTCCTGTTGCCCACATCCATGTTGACGAGGCCCCGGTAGCGGCCGATGCCGTGCGCGCTGTGCACCACGGGGTCGCCCAAGTTGAGTTCCGACAGGTCCTTGATGAGCGCTTCTACATCGCTCACCTGCTCTTGCTTCTTGCGCCGGCGCGTGGTGGGGCCGGCGGCGAAAAGCTCGGTCTCGGTCACGAAGTCGATGCCATCCTCGATCCAGCTGAAGCCCACGTTGAGCGCCGCCGTGGCAATGCCCACCTTCTCGGCGGCATCGCCCTGGAACGCGGCCAGCGAGTCGAAAGCCGGCGGGTTCAGTTGCGAAGCGCGTAAAAAGTCCAGCAGGCTCTCGCGCCGGCCATCGCTTTCGGCCAGCAGCAGCACGCGGTGCTGCGTATTGCGGATGTGGGCGTGCAGGCGGGCCAGCGGGTCTTCGGCGCCGCGCAGCACGGACAAATCGCCCAGTTTCTGGAATTGTGGGTTGTCGGCAATGTCTTCCACGCCTGGGCGCAGGGACAGCTGCGCATGCAGGTTGGCGCGTGTGTAGAACTGGTCGATGGACAGGAACAGCGACTCTGGCGGCAGCGCGGGGCGCTCCGGGTCGCCCTGGATCAGGCGGAAGCGGTCTTTGGTGTCCTGCCAGAAGCGCTGGAAGGCCGGCTCCAGGTCGCCGTGCAGCACCACGGTGGCCTCGCTTCCAAGATAGTCGAACACGGTGGCCGTTTCGTCGAAGAACAGCGGCAGGTAGTACTCGATGCCCGCCGCGGCCACGCCGTTGCCCATGTCCTTGTAGATGCGGCTCTTGGTGGGGTCGCCCTCCAGCATCTCGCGCCAGCGGCTGCGGAATTTGGCGCGCGCCGCATCGTCCATGGGGAACTCGCGCCCCGGCAGCAGGCGTACCTCGGACACGGGGTACAGGCTGCGCTGGCTGTCGGGGTCGAAGGTGCGGATGGAGTCGATCTCGTCGTCGAACAGGTCCACGCGGTAGGGCACGGGCGAGCCCATGGGAAAGAGGTCGATCAGCCCGCCGCGCACCGCGTATTCGCCGGGGCTCACCACCTGCGAGACGTGGCTATAGCCCGCCAGCGTGAGCTGGGCCTTGAACTTGGCTTCGTCGAGCTTTTGCTTGACCTGGAAGTGAAAGGTGTAGCCCGCCAGGAACGACGGCGGTGCGAGGCGGTACAGCGCCGTGGTGGCGGGCACCAGCACCACGTCCGCCCCCGTTGCACCATCCTTCTGGCTGATGCGCCACAGCGTGGCCAGCCGCTCGCTGATCAAATCCTGGTGCGGCGAGAAGGTGTCGTAGGGCAGCGTCTCCCAGTCGGGGAACAGCGCGCAGCGCAGCGTGGGCGCGAAGAACGCCATTTCCTCGATGAGGCGTTGCGCATCGGTGGCGTCGGCCGTGACGATGGCGGTCGTGCGGCCGCCAGCCTTGTCGCGTTCGGCCAGGCGGGCCAGCAGCAGGGCATCGGCGCTGCCCACGGGGCGGGGCAGGGTGAAACGTTTTCCGGGAGAGAGTTTTGGCAGTTCCATGCGGACGGTATCGTCTGGGCCTGCCGCATCCCCTGGGGCGCGAAGCGTGCACGGGTCGGATGGGTAGGCAATGGGAGATTTTAGAATGAGCGCCACATGACTGCTCCGCTGCTGCAACCACCACTTGCCCCCTTGTCCGCCCAGGGGCGTTTCTGGGCGCTGGTGCCCTGTGCGGGCATGGGCTTGCGCGCCGTGCCCCCTGACGCCGCGTCCGGCGCGGCATCGGCGGCCCCGGCCCTGCCCAAGCAATACCACCTGGTGGCAGGGCACCCCATGGTCATGCACACCCTGGCGGCCTTTGCGGGCGTGGGCCGTTTGCTGGGCACGCTGGTGGCGGTGGCGCCGGGGGACCATTTTCTGGACGCCTACGCCCACCCCGCGTTTTTCACGGTGGAATGCGGCGGGCCCACGCGTGCGGATACCGTGCTGGGCGGCTTGCGCGCCCTCATGGAGCGCGGGGCCAGGCTCGACGACTGGGTGCTGGTGCATGACGCCGCGCGCTGCCTGGTGACGTCCGCGCAGATCGACACCCTGATCGACACCTGCCAGCACGACGGCGTGGGCGGCCTGCTGGCGCACAAACTGTCCGACACGCTTAAAACATCGATTGACGGACCCGGTGGCGTGCGCGTGGCCTCCACCGTGGACCGCAGCGACAAATGGCTGGCGCAGACACCGCAGATGTTCCGCATGGGACCGCTCAAGGCAGCCATCGAGCATGTGGGCTCGGGCGCCACCGACGAAGCCAGTGCCATGGAGGCAATGGGCCTGCACCCGCGGCTGGTGCCGGGCGGGGCGCAAAATTTCAAGGTGACCTACCCGGACGATTTTGCCCTGGCGGCCGCCGTGCTGGCGCAGCGGGCGCACGGCGCCACGCTCGATCGCTTTGGTGGCGCGCGCGGGCAGGCGGCGCCGGCATTTGACAAAAAGACCATGTTTTGAGGGCCCTCGCGGGCGAAGGTGATTCGATGAATTTCAGGATTGGCGAAGGCTGGGACGTGCACGCGCTGGTGCCCGGGCGCCGGCTGGTGATTGGCGGTGTGGAAATCGCCCATTCCATGGGCCTGCTGGGCCATTCGGATGCGGATGTGCTGCTGCATGCCATCACCGATGCCTTGCTGGGGGCGGCTGCCCTGGGTGATATCGGCAGCCATTTTCCGGACACCGACGCAGCATTTCGCGGCGCCGACTCGGGCGTGCTGCTGGCAGAGGCGGCGCGCCGGGTGCGTGCGGCGGGCTACGAGATTGGCAACATCGACAGCACGGTGGTGGCGCAGGCGCCGCGCCTTGCCGCCCATATTCCTGCCATGCGCCGGTGTATCGCGGCTGCTGTGGGCGTGGGCGAAGCGCAGGTGAACGTCAAGGCCAAGACCGCCGAACGCCTGGGCCCCGTGGGCCAGGGGCTGGCCATGGAGGCGCGGGCGGTGGCGTTGCTGTTCAAGGCCTGACAGTGCATGCGTGGGTGGCGGGCGGGCGGGGCGGTTCGCGAACGCCGCGCCCTGGCGATCACGCCGGATCCGAGATCGTGAACACGTTCTGAAAAGGCAATGATCGCCGCGTGCCGCCGGCGGTTCTGGCCGTGTGCCCGACGGGACTCAGTCCATGTGCCCCTCGGCCCGGCGGCGCGGAAGTTGCCGCTTGATGGCGGGCCGCTGCAGACGTTGCTTGGGGTCTTCGCCATCGGGCATGTTGATGGCCCGCTGCAGCTGGATATGGGCCACCAGGCCGCCGGTGCTGGAGTTGGCCAGCGCAAAGATGCCGCCCATGCGTTGCACCGTCTTGTCCACGATCGACAGGCCCAGTCCGGCACCTGCGGCTGCCGTGCGCGCTGAATCACCGCGAAAGAACGGCTTGGTCAGGTTGGACAACTGCTCGGGCGGCACGCCGGGGCCGTGGTCGCGCACCTTGATCAGCACCCAGTTTTCGCGGCCCTTGGCTGCGATGTCCACATGGGTGACGGCAGTGTCCACCGTCTTGCCGTAGCGGCGCGCGTTCTCCAGCAGGTTGGAGATCACGCGGGCGAGCTCCACCTCGTCGGCCAGCACATTCAGGTCTTCGGGAATGGCCATGGTGATCTGCAGCTCGCGGTGGTCCTGCACCGCATAGACACAGGACGACACCACGCCGTGCAGGTTGACGGGGGCGAGCGTGACATGGTCGGGGCGGGCGTAATCCAGGAATTTGTCGATGGTGGCATCGAGCTGCACGATGTCGGCCACCATGTGTTCGCGTGCAATTTCGTCTACCACGCTCATTTCGGTTTCGAGCCGCAGCCGCGCCAGGGGCGTGCGCAGGTCGTGCGAGATGCCGGCCAGCATGACGGCACGGTCCTGCTCCAGCTTGGCGAGTTTTTGCGCCATGCGGTTGAAGCCGATGTTCACCTCGCGGATTTCGCTGGTCACCGCTTCTTCATCCAGACGGCTGGCGGCAAAGTCGCCATCGCGCACGCGGTTGGCGGCATACGACAGCTGCTTGAGCGGCTGGTTGATCAGCCGCGCAATGGCGGCGGCGCCGGCCAGGGACAGGGCGCCTACCGTGATCAGCCAGATCAGCCAGGTGCGACCGCCGGCCGGGCTGAAGCGCGAGCGGTCCATCAGCAGCCAGTTGGGGTCGCCATTGATGTTGAAGCCGACCCACAGGCCGTTTTCGCCGTTGACGTTCTGGGCCACGATGGTGTCCGGGCCCAGGCGCTTGGTGAGTTCGTCGGTGAGGCGGTTGCCCAGCGTGGTGTTGTCGAGCAATGTGAATTTGTCGCCCGGCTCGCGCGGCAGGATGCGCACTCCCTCCTGGTCGGCCATGGTCTTGATGAGCGACACGCGCGCGATGGCATCAGCGTGCACCAGGGCCGCGCGGCTGAGGTTGACCAGCGAGGCTATCTGCTGGGCCGTGTGCAGCGTGCGCGGCTCGAATTCCAGGGCGCGCAGCGTCTGCAGCCAAGCCAGGATGCAGCCTATCAGCAGCAGCGCCAGCAGAAAGAAGGTGCGCCAGAACAGGTTCAGCCCCACACGCGCGCGCTGCTCGCGCGCGCGCCGCAAGGATTCGAGCGGCGCGGGGCTGGTGGCGTCGGATGGGGCATTCACGGGCTGCCGGAGCGTAGACGCCGACGGGCCTTCGGGTTTGCGCATGAACAGATCAACTCGTTCCGTCCGGTACGAAAACATAGCCCACGCCCCACACGGTCTGGATATAGCGCGGCGCAGCAGCATCGATCTCCACCAGCTTGCGCAGGCGCGACACTTGCACATCGAGGCTGCGGTCAAAGGGCTCGAACTCGCGGCCGCGTGCCAGCAGCGCCAGCTTTTCACGCGACAGCGGCTGGCGCGGGTGGCGCACCAGGGCCTTGAGCATGGCGAATTCGCCGGTGGTCAGCGGCAGCTCTTCGCCGTTGCGCTGCAGCGCGCGCGTGCCCAGGTCGAAGGTGAAGGGGCCGAAGGTGACCACCTCGTTGTCGCCCGATGGGGCGCCGGGTGCCTCTTGCACGGGGCGGCGGCGCAGCACGGCGTGCACGCGCGCCAGCAGCTCGCGGGGGTTGAAGGGCTTGCCCAGGTAGTCATCGGCGCCCACTTCAAGGCCCACGATGCGGTCCACATCCTCGCCCTTGGCGGTGAGCATGATGATGGGCGTGCGGTCATTGGCGGCCCGCAGCCGGCGGCAGATCGACAGGCCGTCTTCGCCAGGCATCATCAGGTCGAGCACGATGAGGTCGACCGTTTCGCGCAGCAGCAGACGGTTCAGGGCCTTGCCATCTTCGGCGACCATGACTTCAAAGCCCTCCTGGGTCAGGTAGCGGCGCAGCAGATCGCGGATGCGTGCATCGTCGTCCACCACCAGAATCTTGTCGGTACGGTTGGTTGTTGTGGCCATGGTGATTGCGGGTCCAATTTGTAACAGGGCCAATTCTGACCAGCTTCAGCCCCGAAGTTCGGTTTTTTGCCCCTTGTCTGACCAAGTGTTACAAGTTTTGCCCTGGTGTGCAGGCCGCTCACGCACGCTTTACGCAGGCTGGCCGCGCAGCGGTTACTGTGGATGTCTGCGCGGCGCCGATGTGGCGCTGTGCGTTGGTCACAGGGAGGGTTCTGATATGAAGAATGCTATTCGTTTGATAGCTGCCAGCGCTTTTGCAGTATGCGCTGGAGCCGCTTTTTCTCAAAATTCCCTGGCAGCTGAGCCGCGCAATGTGGTGCAGCTGTCGGCCTCTGGCACGGTGGAGGTGCAGCAGGACCTGCTGGTGCTGGCGCTGTCCACCAGCAAGGAGGGCGCGGACGCGGCTGCCACGCAGGCGCAGCTCAAGCAGGCGCTGGATGCGGCACTGACCGAGGCCAAGCGCAATGCGCAGCCAGGACAGCTGGATGTGCGTACCGGCCCCTTCGGGCTGTACCCGCGCTACGGCAAGGACGGCAAGATCAATGGCTGGCAGGGCCGGGCCGAACTGGTGCTGGAGGGGCGTGACTTTGCCCGCATCACCGCCACGGCAGGAAAGATCCAGACCATGGCCGTCAGCCAGGTGGGTTTTGCCTTGTCGCGCGAGGCCCGCGCCCAGGTGCAGAGCGAGGCCCAGACCCAGGCCATCGAGCAATTCAAGGCGCGCGCCGCTGAATTGAGCCGCGGCTTTGGCTTTGCCAGCTACAGCCTGCGCGAGGTGTCCGTGAACAGCAACGAGATGACTCCCGGCCCCCGCCCGCGCGCCATCGCCATGGAGGCCAAATCGGCAGCCTTCGCCGATGCGCCGGTGCCGGTCGAGGCGGGCAAGGCGCAGGTGGTTGTCAATGTGTCCGGCTCGGTGCAGATGCGCTGAATCCGGCAAGAAATATGCTGGCATTTTTCAGGCATGAAAATGGCTTCTAACGCTTGTGTAATAAGCGCTAACAGCTATTAAAACAGGAGCAATCCTGCCGTTTTTAGGTTGAAATGCCGTGTTCTGCGGCCTTGGCGTCCAGCTGTTTTTGCACCAGCGGCGTCAGCACCCAGCCGGGGCAGATGGCGTTGCAGGTCACGCCGGTAACGAGTGCGGTTTTGCCTTTGAGCATGGGAATTTCGCCGAATGAATTACGATGCAACACAGCCATTATCGAACGCAGCCGCAAGATCCCGCACCATGATTGAACCTACGCTGAACTACGTACTTTGCCCTGGCGCCGCCTCCGAGGCGGGGCCCCATGCGCGCGCGCCAGGCAGCCCGCAAGCGCAGCATCGCATGGCGTACTGGGAGTGGAACGGCACGGGCAATCCGGCCCATCCTCATGTGGTGGTGTGCGTGCATGGCCTGTCGCGCCAGGGGCGGGATTTCGACACCCTGGCGCGCGCGCTGAGCCAGCATGCACGGGTCATCTGTCCCGACGTGGTGGGCCGTGGCCAGAGCGACTGGCTGGCCGACCCCGCCGGCTACCAGATTCCCCAATACGTGGCCGACATGCTGTCTTTGCTGGGCCACCTGCAGCAGCAGGCCCCGGTGCAGACGCTGGACTGGGTGGGGACCAGCATGGGCGGGCTGATCGGCATTGCACTGTGTGGCCAGCCGGGGTTGGGCGTGCCCGATGAGCCCCCCGCACCCGCCGGCGTGTCTGCCACCGGCGTGGGCAGCATGTGGCCGCTGGCCGTGCCGGTGCGCCGGCTGGTGCTCAATGATGTCGGGCCTGCCATCGAATGGCAGGCCTTGCAGCGCATCGGCCAGTATCTGGGGGCTCCGGTCCGCTTTGATTCGCTGCAGCAGGCGGCCGATGCCCTGTGGGCCACTTCGTCGAGCTTTGGCCCTCACACTGCAGAGCAGTGGCTGGAACTGTCGCGGCCCATGGTGCGGGCCTTGCCAGGCGGCGGCCTGGGGCTGCATTACGACCCCGCCATTGCACAGGTCTTTCGGGCCACGACGCCCGAGGCCTCTGCCGCCGGTGCGCTGCAGCTGTGGCAGCTGTATGACCGCATCCAGGCGCGCACGCTGCTGCTGCGCGGCGCGCAGTCCGATCTGCTGGCACCAGAAACCGCCCAGGCCATGGCGCGCCGCGGGCCGCGGGCCAAGCTTGTGGAATTCGAGGGCGTGGGGCACGCTCCCACCTTGATGGCGCAAGACCAGGTGACGGCCGTCACGGACTTTCTGCTGGCCCCCGACGAAACGGTGGCCGCATGAAAACGCTCCCTGCGGCAGCCGCGGCGCATGCACCTGCTGCCGACACGCTGCCGCAACTCATTGCCGCAACGGCCCACACATTGCCGGAGCAGGTCAATGCCCTGGCGCGCGCGCGCGCCTTTGCCGAACCCCTCATGGCGGGCGAGACGCTCGATTCCGGCGAGAACACGCTGGCCCATGCGGACGCCGTGGCCGCCATCCTCAAAACCATCGGGGGGTCAGAGGCCATGCAGGCGGCCAGCTACCTGGTATATGCCTGCGGACACCTGAACAAGCCCCAGGAGGTGATCGCCAAGGCTTTTGGCGACAACTTTGCGGCCCTGGCGGTGGAAACCACCAATCTCATGCGCGTGCAACGGCAGGCGCGTGGCGCCCAGCAGGTGGACGACCCGGCGGTGCAGACCGAGAACGTGCGCAAGATGCTGCTGGCCTTCTCGCGCGACCTGCGCGTGGTCATGCTGCGCCTGGCGTCCCGCCTGCAGACGCTGCGGTTCCATGCCGCCAGCAAGCGCCCGGTGTCGCCCAGCCTGGCGCGCGAATCGCTGCAGGTGTTTGCCCCGCTGGCCAACCGGCTGGGCATCTGGCAGGTGAAATGGGAACTGGAGGATCTGTCCTTCCGCTTTCTGGAGCCCGAGACCTACAAGGAAGTGGCACGCCTGCTCGACGAAAAACGCGGCGAGCGCGAGGTCTACATGGAACAGCTGCGCACGCGGCTGGAGTCGGAACTGCGCGCGCGCAGCATCAGCGCCAGCGTGCAGGGGCGTCCCAAGCATATCTACAGCATCGTCAAGAAGATGCGCGGCAAGTCGCTCAATTTCGACCAGGTGCTCGATATCCGGGCGCTGCGCGTGGTGGTGCCCTCGGTCAAGGATTGCTATGCCGCCTTGAGCTGGGTACATGAGCAGTTCACGCCCATCGTGGAGGAGTTCGATGACTACATCGCGCGCCCCAAGCCCAATGGCTACCAGTCCTTGCACACCATCGTCCGCGACGCCGCTGGCAAGCCCATCGAAATCCAGATCCGCACCCAGGCCATGCACGACCATGCCGAGCACGGCGTGGCAGCGCATTGGGCCTACAAGGAGGCGGGCAGCAAGGGCTATGCGGGCGTGTCGGCCAGCGGCGAATACGATGCCAAGATCGCGGTGCTGCGCCAGTTGCTGGCATGGGAGCGCGATCTGGTCGGAGCAGCACAAAACAGCGGCCTGTTTGACGACCGCATCTACGTGCTGACCCCCGACGCCGCTGTGGTCGAGCTGCCCCGCGGCGCCACGCCCGTGGACTTTGCCTATGCCGTGCACACGAGTCTCGGCCACCGCTGCCGCGGCGCCAAGGTCGACGGCGCCATGGTGCCGCTCAACACGCAGCTACAGAACGGCCAGACCGTGGAAATCACCACCGTCAAGGAAGGCCGCCCGTCACGTGACTGGCTCAATGCCGAACTGGGCTACCTCACCAGCAACCGGGCCAAGGCCAAGGTGCGCGCCTGGTTCAACGCCCAGGCCACCCACGAAACGGTGGCCCGGGGACGTGAGGCGGTTGAAAAGCTGCTGCAGCGCGAAGGCAAGACGGCCATGAAGCTGGACGACCTGGCGGTGCAACTGGGGTTCAAGTCGGCCGACGCGCTGTTCGAGGTGGTGGGCAAGGACGAGTTTTCGCTGCGCAGCATCGAAACCCTTCTGCGCCCGCCTGAGCCCGTGCTGCAGCCCGACGATTACCTGCTGCTGAAAAAGACCCGCACCAACGCATCCGCCCCCAGGGGTGGCGTGCTGGTGGTGGGAATCGATTCGCTCATGACCCAACTGGCCAAATGCTGCAAGCCTGCGCCACCCGACGATATCCGCGGCTTTGTCACCCGTGGCAAGGGCGTGAGCGTGCACCGTGCAGACTGCAGCAATTTCCGGGAGATGGCGGCGCGCAGCAGTGAGCGGGTGATCGAAGTCGAATGGGGTGTGCCCAAATCCGCTGCAGGTGCTGCGGTATATCCCGTGGACGTGGCGGTGGAGGCAGCCGACCGCCAGGGCTTGTTGCGCGATATCTCGGAAGTGTTCGCGCGGGAGAAGACCAACGTCGTCGGCGTGCAGACCCAGTCGGTCAAGGGAACTGCCTGGATGACGTTCACTGTCGAAGTCGCCAATTCAGGACGTCTCAACAAGGTGCTGGCGATTGTCGCCAGTGTGGCGGGCGTGCGGTCGGCGCGGCGACGCTGACCTGCCTTGCCGCCATCTGGGCTGACGATTGCGCTGATTTTCCGTGGGCGTTCAAAACGGGGTTTTTTTGCTGCTACAATCACTTTCTCGAATACAAACAGGCGCGTAGCTCAGCTGGTTAGAGCACCACCTTGACATG
>WOZN01000028.1:2339-11365 GCA_011620245.1 Acidovorax sp. | reverse complement strand
TGGCTGAGATTGCTGGCAATTTTCGGAACTGCTCTTTTTTTGAGCAAACCCATCTCTTCTCGGGGCTTTTGTGCCCCTGATGAACAATCTTGGTTCAACATCAAGGATCACTCATCTTTTCATAGCTGCTAGCGCTTATCCATAAAGCGCTAGAGCCCGATTTCATTCAAACTTTCAATACCGTCATCATGAACTTCGCAGACCGCCTCAAGCAACTCCCCTCCGTCAGCCACCTCGCCGCCCTGCACCTGCTGGGCGCCGATGGCCAGGTGCTCGCCACCATCGAGAACAAGCCCGGCCAGACCGGCTCGCTGGTGGTGTATGCCGCGCTGGCGGCGCTGTATGGCGGCGCCATCACGCCTGCAGCGGCCAGCCTGGGGCTGGAATGGTATGCCGAGCATGTGGCCGATGCGCGGGCGTTCCCCGGCAAGCACCCCAATATCGACCGGCTGCTGGCTTGGGTGCAGGGCACCGGGAGCTACCGCGCTCAGCCCATCGCCGCCTGATGGTCAGGCGGCTGAGGGTTCTCTTTTCGTTCCAGGCTGTCGAACATGTCACGGCCCGTAAGTCGTAAAAAGGCGGACGGTTTTTCGCCGTCCATGGGTTCGCCCACCGTTTTTCGACTGAAAGGAGACCAACCATGACTGCCACCGGCCCCCTCACTGGCACCGCCACCCTGCACCGCTTGTTACCGCATGCAGTTCACCAATCAATCTGGGCAGCGGCGCCACCCATGCGTTTGGCGGCGAGTATGTGGAGCTGGCGCCGGGCGCAGGGGGTGCAGCAGACTGGGCAACACAACATCGCCCGAATCGAAGCGCGTCGAATGCTGCTTTTTTCGATAACTTTTAGCGCTTATTTCCCCATCGCAAAGCGCCCGTTTGTCAACAAATTCGGTTACCCTCCCGCCTTACTCCTGAGGAACCTGCCATGAAGAAACTCAATGTCACCATCCAGCTTGAAATGTCCGTGCCGGACGACTGGGAACTGGTGGGAACGTCCGAAGGCACGCCGGTGCTCAAGCTGCCCAATGGCGTGTTCATGGACGTGGCCATCGAGCCGCTGTTTGCCAGCAACCCCGAGGAAACCTGGAGCAGCACCGATGACGACGATGTGATCAACGACATCCTGGACATGGTGGAGAGTGAGGCGGTGACTTACGAGTTCATCACGCACTGAACCTCGCTGCAGGATTGCGGATGCATGGGCGGGGTGCCTCGCTAAACTGGGGTCAATGCCCACATCGCGCTTTGGCCTCACCATGCGACTGCGCGACTGCGCCAGCAATTCACCCACCATGCCCCGATCCCGCGCTTGCCCCCGCCCCCTTGCACTGAGCCGCCGCACCGCACTGCTCGGCACGCTGGGGCTGCTGTCGTTGCCTGCAAGCCCAGCGGGCGCCACGGCCGCACTGCCCACCCGTCCACCCTGCTGGCCGCGCACCTTGCAGGTGCCAGGCGGCGTGGCGCGGCTGTCGCTGGGCCCGGCTGCCACGCGCCCGGTGGCGCAGGCGCACCAGGGCAACACCGATGTGCCGGTGCTCGTGGTGGGCGATGCCATCGAATGGACGGCCGTGGTGGGGATACCGCTGGCGGCCGCGCTGGGCGACGCGCACATCAGCGTCACGCAGGCCGATGGCGGCGGCGCGCGGCAGCTGCCCTACACGGTGGTGCCCAAGCAGTACAAGGAGCAGCACCTGAAGGTGCCACCGCGCACGGTGGACCTGTCGCCCCAGGACCAGGCCCGCTATGAGCGCGAGCGCGACCACCAGGCGCAGGTGATGGCCACGTTCAGCGAGCAACCCCCAGGCGGCGCACAACAATCGCTGCGCATGCAGGTGCCGGTGCCGGGGCGGCGCTCCAGCTCGTTCGGGCTGCGGCGCGTGTTCAACGGCCAGCCGCGCAATCCGCACAGCGGCATGGACATTGCCGCTGCCACAGGCACGCCCATCGTGGCACCACTGCCAGGCCGCGTGATCGATGTGGGCGACTATTTCTTCAACGGCGGCACCGTATGGCTGGACCATGGCCGGGGCCTGCTCACCATGTACTGCCACCTGAGCCGCATGGACGTGCGCGTGGGCGACCTGCTGCAGGCAGGCGATGCGTTTTGCAAAGTGGGCGCCACCGGCCGCGTGACAGGCCCGCACCTGCACTGGGGCGTGATGCTCAACCGCACCATGGTGGACCCGGCGCTGTTCGTGCCCGCATGATGCTCTGAGCCAGCCCCGGGAAACTACCAATTTGATAGCTACTACCGCTTACCCATCAAGGGCTAGAGGCCTATTTCATTCAAAAATCGGCCCACTGCATGACCCCGCGCCTGATCCTCTTCAACAAACCCTATGGCGTGCTCAGCCAGTTCACGGCCGAAGGCAAGTGGCAGGGGCTCAAGGACTATATCGATCTGCCCGGCGTGTACGTGGCCGGGCGGCTGGATGCCGACAGCGAAGGTTTGCTGCTGCTCACCGGCGATGGCAGGCTGCAGGCCCGCATTGCCGATCCGCGCTTCAAGATGGAAAAAACCTACTGGGTGCAGGTGGAAGGCATTCCTGATGAAGCCGCGCTGGCCGCGCTGCGCCACGGTGTGCAGCTGAACGACGGCCCCACATTGCCCGCCCGCGCGCGCCTGCTGCAGCCGCCGCCCGCGCTGTGGGCGCGCAACCCGCCCATCCGCGAGCGCAAGGCCATTCCTACGGCGTGGATCGAGCTCGTCATCCGAGAGGGCCGCAACCGCCAGGTGCGGCGCATGACGGCCGCCGTGGGCCACCCCACCCTGCGGCTGGTTCGCGCGGCCATCGGGCCATACACGCTGGAGGGGCTGGCGCCGGGGGCCTGGGCGGGCTGAGCAAGACACCCGAAGCGTTCAGACCCCCGCCATGGTCTTGAAAGAGTTCAGCACGGCGGGCCCGTTGAACGGCTTCACGATCCAGCCGCGGATGCCGGCAGCCTTGCCGCGCTCCTTCATGGTGGGGGAGTTCTCGGTGGTCAGCATGATGATGTTCACGGTGCTGTTGCGCAGTTCGCTGCGCACTTTCTCGACCATGGTGAGCCCGTCCATGTTGGGCATGTTCACGTCGCAGACGACCAGCTTGATGGCGGGGTCTTGCCGCAGTTTGGCCAAGCCGTCCACGCCATCGACGGCAAAAGCCACCTTGAAGCCGTTTTTGGTAAGAAAGTCGCCGAGCTCGTTGCGAACGGTGCTGGAGTCATCGACGATGAGTACGTTTGCCATTGGGGTGTCCTTGGATTGCAGGTATTGGGAGCGAGGGGAAGGCAGGCGTCAGAACAGCTCCAGCTCTCCGGTGCTGGCGGGTTGCTCTGCGGCCTTCCACTCGAAGTCCATGGGCTCATAGACCCTCGCACACAGTGACGCATGCAGGCGCAGGCCATCCGGCGTATCCACCCGGAAATGCTGCAAATGCTGGGCACCGAGATGATCGAGGTGGGGCAGGCTCCGGATGTCCAGGATCTGCGGGGTCGAAAGACCCAGACCGTTGTAGAAGTTGCCCAGTTCGCGGTTGAGGGTGCCGCTGCACATGTTGCTGCTTTCGCAGATGGCGTCGATGAAATCCTGGTGGGTCATCGACCCGGGCGGGCGCTGGCCAATTTGCGCCATGTATGCCTTCATGGGCGCCGACTCCTCGAAATGCAGCGCAGTGATGATGCGAAACGTGTAGGAAGCAATGGTGAGCACCACCATGCGGGTGCCGGTGCCGCCCTCGATATGGTTGATGGCTTGGATGTCGACGCCGGGGGCGCCACCCGCAATGCCATGGCGCAGGCCCAGTTCCATCATGCGGCCCAGGCTGGCCTTGGCGCGGGCACTTATTTCGGGAGCTCGGTTCATGCGTGCAGCGCCGCCTGGACTTTCTGATTGCTCAACTCCAGCGCGCTGGCCGTATTGATCACCATCTTGCCGCCGGCCTGCATGTCCTGGAAGACCGTGGTGGCGATCAGGTCGTTTTTGTAGAGGTTGTCGCGGTAGTGCCTGGAGAGGGCTTCGGCCCGCACCGACAGCTCCCGCATTTCATTCGCGACCACGGCAAAGCCCCGGCCTGCCGCGCCTGCGTGGGCCGCCTCGATGGAGGCATTCAGCGCCACGATGATCATCTGCGACACGATGCGCGCGAATTCGTCGTTCTTCTGGTGCATGTCCTTGTTGTGTGCCACCAGCTGGCTCATGTCGGCGTGCCAGCGCTCGAAGGTCTTTCTGATGCCTTGCAGTTCTGCAAGCGAGCCGGAGAGTGCGCTCGTGTGCACGGTGGCGCCGTCGATGAGCGACCGGGTCTTGGTCTGGGCGCTGTACTCCAGCGCCTGCAGTTCGCTGGGCAGGCGCTGCAGTGCCGCCTGCAATTCGTGGTCAGACTGTTGCAGCGCCATCTGCAGATCTTCGACCTGTGCCTGCCACTGTGCCTCAGCCTCCCGCCGGGGTGCGTCATGGTCGATGACGGGGGAGAGCCGGGCGCGCCGCCGTGCCATGCGCGCGAACCACCAGCCCGACACCAGGGCGCTGGCCACGGCTCCGCTCACGAACGAAATCAGCATTTCCATGGGAACTGTGCTCCGGCGCGCTCAGGACGGCACGCGCAAGGCGTGCCGCGCGGGCAGGTGGATCAGGATATCAAAAGCCCGTTGGGTGCTCTCGGTGGCAGCAGCACGCAGCTGCAGGGCGACGCTGCCGCCATGTTCCGCAACGAAGGCCTTTACCGCATCCATGCCCACACCCCGGCCCGACACCGCAGTGACGGCAGAGGCGGTGGAGAAGCCTGGCTCGAAAACCAGTTGCGCCAGCGCCTCGTCGCTGGGTTCATCATGTGGCGCAAGCAGCCCGGCCTGCTGCGCCTTGGCGCGGATGCGTTTGAGGTCGAGCCCCCGGCCGTCATCAGCAATGCGCAACTGCAGGTGTTCCTCATTCAGCGCCATGTCGATGACGATGCTGCCGGCGGGCTGCTTGCCCGCGCTCATCCGGGTTGCAGCCTCTTCGATGCCATGGTCCATGGAGTTGCGCAGCAGGTGCGTGAACACATCGCGCAGCATGTCGGCAATCTGGTGGCGCAAAACGATGTCGGCGTCGTTCACCTGCACCAGGGGCGGCTCTTTGTCCAGCTCTTTGGCCAGCGACGGCAGGGAGGCCAGCGGACCGCTCAACGCGTCAGAAAGGCGCACGCCAACCCAGCCATGCAATGCGTTGCCAGCCTGCACCGTGGCGGAGCGGAGCAAGGCCATATCGTCGCTGCCCGCTGCGTCGCACATTGCGCGCGCCAGCGCCTCGACCTGCTCCCGCGCCAGCGCCACCATCTGGCCGCTGGAGGCAGGCGCATCCGCGCTCCAGCCGCGCAGCTTGATCTCGTTGACCATCTGGTAGATGGCCAGCATCTCCCGCACGCCGGCCAGGTCCGACTGGAGCCTGTCTGTTGCCCAGGCAGCAGGGTCTTGCCGGAGCTGGTCGTAGCGTTGCTCGGCCGCATGCACCACATCGGTGAGCTGCTGCAGGCCATAGGTGCGTGCATTGCCCTTGATGGTGTGCATGTTGCGGAACAGCTCGGCGATGGCCGCCGGGCGCGCATCGGCGTTGGCGGCGGCCTGCCCGATGAGGCGCTCGTTGGCCTGCAGGAACGCCGTGGCGCCCGCAACGAAGGATTGGAACTTGTCCCGGTCCATGCCGAGGATCTGGCCGATGATCGCCAGTTCCTGCTGCTGGGCATGCGCGGCATGCGCGAGCTGGCGCAGCTCGGTGACGTCGCGAATGCACAGCATGAGCCGCTCGATCGTGCCGCCCTCGCTGGTGATGGGCGACCAGCCCAGCTCCCAACTGCGCGCGCTGCCGTCCAGCTGTGGCCGAACGATCTCGCGGGGCAGCAGGTGGGCATTGAAATCGAAGTTCATCGCATCCTCGCCGATGCACGCGTCGATGGCGGCAAGGGCCTGGTCCCTGGCATCCACCCCGATATCTGCCCCGGCAAAGACCACATCCGCCACGGTCTGGCCAGCGATGTCGCGCCGCTCCAGCAGCGCGGTCAGGTGCTCGGAAAACTCGGGGTGAATCAATCCACCGGACTGCAGCGTCAAAATGCCCTGCGGGATGTAGTGCAGCATGGCCTGGATGTCCGCGTTCTTCTGGCGCACCAGTTCGCTGCTTTGCTGGATCTTCTCGACCATGGTGTTGAAGGCCATGAGCGAGCGCCCGATCTCGTCCTGCCGGGTTACGGGCACGCGGTGCGTGAAATCCTGGCTGGTGGCGATGGCGGTCATCTTGGCTTCCATCTCGCCGATGGGATGGATGATCTGCCGGTACAGCAGATAGCCGATGAAGGCCAGACCCAGCACCGACACCACCGTGACGGCCGCCAGCGTGGCGCTGGTGTCCATGAGGTTCTGGTTGAGCGCCTCGATGGCCTCGTCCTTGCTGCGGCGCTTTTCCAGCTGCAACGCATCAAGCAACAGCCCTTGTTCGCGCAGATACTGGTCCACGGTGGCTGCCATGGTGGCCTCGGCCAGATCCTGCTGGCCCGCGAGCTTGAAGTTCGCAGTGTCGTCAATGGCCGCGAAATAGTTGCTCAGGCTATCCTGCGCCTCCTTGACAATGCCACGCTGCGCATGGCTGTCAGCGTGCTCGGCCTGGTCCTGCAGCGCCTTTTCCAGACTGGCTTTGTGCAAACTCAGCTTCTCATGGGCCCGCTGGGCGGCCTCCTTGTCGGGCGCCGCGACCATCGACAGGGTTGCGATCTGGATGTCTTTGAGCTGCCCCATCAATTCCACCGACTGGATGGTGCTGGGCACCACGCCCTCGGTAACGGACCTGACCTCGCGGGCCCCCTTTTTGGACTGGTAGAGCGCGAATCCGCCGATACTGCCCAATGCAGCAAAGGTCAGGACGAGCAGAAGAATGATGCGTTGTCGTACGGTCATGAAGAAGAGACGACTGCGCCGCCAGTAACAAATTGATGCAATCTTCGGCCAATCGAGTTGCATTTTTATGACAGCCGTAAGAACGTGTTCATGATCTCGCAGGGGCCAGCGACATCGCTGCCACCCGTCCGCCTGCATGCGGTATGGCAGCGCACAGCCCGGGTGCAAGCGCCCATCGGCAATACGGCACCATGCCCTTGGCGCCGGCCACGCCTATTGCACCGGCAGTTCACCCATGACCAGGTAGCGCTTGACAAGGTCAAAAAAGCTGTCGTAGAAGACATCCGAGGTGATGGTTTCTCTGCCCACCTTGATCATGGCTTCGTCGCTGGCCAGCAGGGGCAGGGAAAGTGAGCCCACGCCCCCCACGCCCACACTGGCAGAGTTGTTGGTCTTCTTGAGGGTGTACTGGTCTTGCAGGGCAGTCACAAAGCCCAGGCTGACCTTGCCATTGGCGCTTTCGGGCACGCACACCACGCGGATCATCATTTGCAGGTGCGCGTTGGCCTCGGGCTGAAAGTTCTTGCGGCCCTCCACCATCTCGGCCAGATGGGTGTTGATGATGTAGCCCTGGCTCAACAGGGCGCGGCGGGCAGCCTCACAGGTTTGGGCGGGCGCGGCATCGAACAGGCGCGAATAGGTGGCCACCGAACCGAAATCCTCCTGCGGCGAATACAGCTTGGCCGGTGCGGAGCACCCGGCCAGCAGGGCAAGCATGGCCAACAGGCACAAGGTGACTGGCAACACTGCGCGCCCAGCAGGCGCGCGCGCTGCAGCCTGAAAAGGGGTGCACTGGGGCATCCAGGAAAAACGCAAAACCGGGCACTCCTTGGGGTGAAAATTTTCGCGGGCATCGCAGGGTCATGCCACCCGCTGTCTGACAGCAAAGCGGGCGGCCGGTTCCCGGATTCGCTGTGCCTGCCACTGGCATCGCACAATGGCGCCTTCGCCCGAAGTCGGGCTTGAGACAAAGGTTGTTCCATGAAGATTGCCGTGATGGGCGCAGGCGCCGTGGGCTGCTATTACGGCGGCATGCTGGCGCGCGCAGGCCATGAGGTCACCTTGATTGCCCGCGCGCCCCATGCCCAGGCCATCAACGCCAACGGCCTGCTGCTTGAAACACAGGCGTTTTCTCAGCGGGTGAGCGTGGCGGCCAGCACCGATGCCAGCGCGGTGCGTGGCGCGCAATGGGTGCTGTTTTGTGTGAAGTCCACCGACACCGAAAGCGCGGGCCGCGCGCTGGCCCCGCATCTGGCCGAGGGCACCGTCGTGCTCAGCCTGCAAAACGGCGTGGACAATGCCGAGCGCCTGCAGGCGGTGATCGGCCGCCCTGTCATCCCGGCCGTGGTGTACGTGGCCACCGAAATGGCCGGGCCGGGCCATGTGCGGCACCATGGGCGCGGCGAACTGGTGATTGCACCCGCGCCCGCCAGCGCCAACATCGCCGCCACCCTGGGCGCGGCGGGCGTGCCCGTGCAGGTGTCCGGCAACGTGGCGGGTGCGCTGTGGGCCAAGCTGGTGCTCAACTGCGCCTACAACGCCTTGTCGGCCATCACCCGGCTGCCCTATGGCGAGATCATGAACAGCCCCGGTCTGGCCGTGCCCCAGGTGATGCAGGACATCGTGCACGAATGCCGGCTGGTGGCGCAGGCCAGCGGCGTCGCGCTGCCGGCCGACACCCTGGAGGCCGTGCTGCGGCTCGCGGCCACCATGCCCGCGCAAATGTCCTCTACCGCGCAGGACCTGGCGCGCGGCAAGCGCAGCGAGATCGACCACCTCAATGGCTTCATCGTGCGCCGGGGCGAGGCGCTGGGCATTGCCACACCCGTCAACCGGCTGCTGCACACGCTGGTGCGGCTGCTGGAGAAGAACCTGCCCGCGCAGCAAGGCGGTGCCGCATGAGGACCTCCGCGCCCATGCTACGGTGGTCGCCCCGTGGGCTGGCGTGGGGCTTCTGGGCCTTGTTGCTGTGCGTTGCAGTGCTGTCGCTGATGCCCGCCGCCTATCTGCCGGCACAGGTTTTCAGCCTGTGGGACAAGGCCCAGCACGCCCTGGCCTTCACCGCGCTGGCCACACTGGGTCTGCTGGCCTACCCCCGCCAGCCCTGGCGCGTGG
>WOZN01000028.1:0-2239 GCA_011620245.1 Acidovorax sp. | reverse complement strand
ACCCTGACCGCCCGCTGCGGCACACCCGGCGCCTACCAGCAGGTGAAAGTGCGCATCGCGGCCATTGACGCGCCCGAGCGCAGGCAGGCCTTTGGCCAGCGGGCGCGGCAACATCTGGCGCAACTGTGCTTCAGGCAACGCGCCACGCTGCACATTCTTTACCATGACGCCTATGGCCGCGCCGTGGCCAACGTGCGCTGCGGCACCACCGATGCGGCCTCGGCGCAGGTCGGCGCTGGCATGGCGTGGGTGTACACACCCCATGCCAGCGAGCATACGTATCTGGTGCGATTGCAGCAGCAGGCCCGTGCCAGCGGCAGAGGGCTGTGGGCACAGCCCCGCCCGCAGGCGCCGTGGAGCTATCGACAGCGGCACCAGCGCTGAGAACGTGAACAGGTTCTCAGCGCACTGCGCAATGCCCTGGGGCGTCCAGCGGCTTTCAGCCGGCGGCTGCAGGCTGGGCGTTGAAAACGCCGCTGAGCAGTTCAACGAGCCGTTCGGCCCCCATCTTGAAGCCACAGGCCTGCGCATGGCCGCCGCCGCCCATGCTTTCGGCCAGCGCGATGCAGTCGAAATTGCGCTGCGCACGCAGGCCCACCTTCACGCCCTTGGCGCCTGCGCTCCACATCAGCGCAAAGGTGCCGGTCTTGGCCGACAGCATGTCGCCCACCAGGCTGTGAAACATGCCGGGCGCGTTCACCATCAGGCCTTCGATGCCGTTGAACACCAGGGGCTGCGCGCCCTCGGCAATGTCGGCGGCCAGCTTGCGGTATTTTTCGTCCATGGCCGCGCCACGCGCCATGAAGGCCGCTATCTGGTCAGGGGTGAAGGCAGCGATCTCGCGCCAGCGCGCAAACGTCTGGGGTTCCATATCGAGGGCCGACAGAAAGCCCGCGCTCTCGGGGAACTCCCATTTCCAGATATCGCGGTCCTCGATGTATTTGAGCAGTTCCGGCATGGGCTGCCCGGGGTGGAAAAACTCCCACGCCAGGCGCGCGCCCGATTTGTCCATGTCAAAGTGCACCACGCCGCAGCGGCAGGCAAAGCCGGTGAGTTTTTCGGCGGCGCTTTTGTGGTGGTCCAGCATCACGAGCTTGGCGGCACGCTCGTCGATGGCGCGCAGGATCTCGGCCGAGAACGAGAAATCGAGGATATAGACAGCGCGGCCCTGCAGGGCGGGCAGGTCATCCACCGACTGGATGTCGCCATGGTCCAGCCCCCGGAACTCGGCCGCATCGCCGTAATACAGCCACGCGGCCAGCGCGGCGCCAAAGCCATCGGGGCAATTGCGCCCGTGGTACAGGATCAGCGGGGCGGGGTCGTTCCTGTCGGGGGCAACCAGCAGTTGCAAAGGGAGAATGGTTTTCTTCATGGCCCTGATTGTCGCGCGCGTTCGCGCAGCGGGCCATTACCAGGCCCAGGCGCCGCTGCCGTGAATGCCCAAAATGCCGCGCCGGCGGACAACGGCCAAGCGCCCTCCACGGCAGACTGGCAACGGCTGCTGGCACGGTTGCTGTGGGAGCCTTCACCCAACTCACGCCAGCGGGGCTCCGCGGGTCTGCACATGCCAGCCTGGAAGACGCCCAACCGTAAGCTATATTTTTCATAGCACGCAGCGCTTTATCATCAAGCGCCAGAAGCCTTTTTGATACAAACCACTTTCCATGCAAGCCGAAGACATCCTTCATTTCTGGTTCGAGGAACTCTCGCCCGCGCAGCATTTTGCCCAGGAAGATGCAATCGACGCCATGATCCGCGTGCGCTTTGGCCCTACCTGGCAGGCGGCGCAGCGCTGCGAGCTGTGGGAATGGCGTGCAACGCCGCAGGGGCGGCTGGCAGAGATCGTGGTGCTCGACCAGTTCTCGCGCAACATCCACCGGGGCACGCCGCTGGCATTTGCGCAGGATGCCCAGGCCCTGGTGCTGGCCCAGGAACTGGTGGCCGGCAGCCACGATGCGGCCCTGCCGCCGGCGCAGCGGGCCTTTGCCTACCTGCCCTACATGCACAGCGAATCCAGCACCATCCACGCCCAGGCCATGCGGCTATTTGACCAGCCGGGGCTGGAGAGCAACCTGCGCTTTGAGGTGCTGCGCCGCGACATCATCGCGCGGTTTGGCCGCTATCCGCACCGCAATGCCGCGCTGGGGCGCGTGTCCACGCCGGGCGAGCTGGCGTTTCTGGCCCAGCCGGGTTCGGCATTCTGAAGCCAGGGCCGCGTGCTCCAAGAACATGTTCACGA
>WOZN01000215.1 GCA_011620245.1 Acidovorax sp. | reverse complement strand
CCTCGCTCACCGACAGGCGCGCAGCCAGCGCCGCCGTGGTGATGCGCTCGGCCCCGGGCTGCTCCAGCATCGCTGCCAGCGCCTGCAGGATCTGCGCCCGGCGCTCGCCCGGCTTGGGCCGCTTGCGCGCAACGGCTCTGTCGGCCGCATCGGCCGTGCTGGCTGGCTCGGGGGTGGGCAAAAGCTCAGACATGCAGGAGTGGAGAGAGGCAAGCACCGCCCTCTTGCATATGCCCAACGCCTCGGGGTGCGCTTGGCAGGCAGTGAACGCTCCTGGCGTTGGTGGCGTTGGTGGCGTTGGTGGGCAGGGCGTAAATCATGTATGGAAATGATTCTCGCACAGCCCCCCGGCACCACCGGCAGGCGTCTGGACCAGGGGTTCAGGCGCCAGCTGCCGGCGGCTCGGGTGAAAAAACCACCGTCACCACCAGCCCGCGCCCTTGCCCGCCTGCCCCAGGGTCAGCGATGCGTGGTGCACACGGGCAATCTCGCCGGCGATGGCCAGCCCCAGGCCGGTGCCCTCGCCCACCGTGCCGGGAACCCGGTAAAAGCGCTGCATCACGCGCCCGCGCTCGGCCTGCGGCACACCGAGGCCATCGTCTTCCACCTGCAAAAACACCCGGGACGGACCGATGGCATTGCGCAGCTTTTCAATCTTGTCAACTCCCAAAACAATAGCACCTGGCGCACGCCCATCCTGCGTTAGAGGGTGTTTTTTATCAAAATTCAGCGACAGCGGTGCAGACACGGCGGCGCGCGCCATCATGGCCCATGCCTCCACCTGGGCTTGCAGGCCGGCCAGTGGTGTGCGCAACTGGTCTCCACGGCATCCGCCAGGTCCACCAGCGGCTTGAAGGCCCGGCGCACCGCCCAGTGAACGGCCAGCCCCGCCATGGCGGGCAGGCCGATGTCGATGATGGCCGCATCGAACGACTCGGTGCGCAGCACCTCTTGCGCACGCTCGCCACTGCCCACCCAATCGACCGCATAACCGGCATCGGCGAGCCCCAGCTTGATGCCGCTGGCCACCGTGACATCGTCTTCGACCAGCAGGAGCCTCACGGCGCGCTCTTCCAGGGCTCCATCAATGCGAACGAATCATGGTGCCGTAGGCCTGATCGGTCAGAATTTCCAGCAGCATGGCGTGTGGCACGCGGCCGTCGATGATGTGCACGGCATTCACGCCGGCCCGGGCGGCATCGAGCGCACTGGCAATCTTGGGCAGCATGCCGCCCGAGATGGTGCCATCGGCAAACAGCGCATCGATCTCGCGCGCCGTGAGGTCGGTCAGCAGCTGGCCCTCCTTGTCCAGCACGCCAGGGGTGTTGGTCAGCAGCATGAGCTTTTCCGCCCGCAGCACCTCGGCCAGCTTGCTGGCCACCACGTCGGCGTTGATGTTGTAGCTTTCGTTGTTCTCGCCAAAGCCGATGGGGCTGATGACCGGAATGAAGGCGTCGTCCTGCAGTGCCTTGACCACGCTGGGGTCGATGGAGACGATGTCGCCCACCTGGCCCACATCATGCACGATGCTCGGATCCTTGTTGTCCACCATCTTGAGCTTTTGCGCGCGGATCATGCCGCCGTCGCGCCCCGTCAGGCCCACGGCCTTGCCGCCGGCCTGGTTGATCAGGCCCACGATGTCCTGCTGCACCTCGCCGGCCAGCACCCATTCCACCACTTCCATGGTCTCGGCATCGGTCACGCGCATGCCCTGGATGAAATGGCCCTTCTTGCCCAGGCGGTTGAGCGCCGTCTCGATCTGCGGACCGCCCCCGTGCACCACCACCGGGTTCATGCCCACCAGCTTGAGCAGCACCACATCCTCGGCAAAATCGGCCTGCAGATCGGGGTCGGTCATGGCGTTGCCGCCGTATTTGATGACTATGGTCTTGCCATGGAATTTGCGGATATAGGGCAGCGCCTGGGCCAGGATTTCAGCCTTGTCGCGGGGTGCTATCGAAAGAAGGTCGGTCATGGGGCGCGCCATCCGGAGAAAACAATGAGGCCCAAATTGTGCCGCATTCGTGCGCGCTGCCAGCAATCCATCCATGCCCGAGATCAGCGCCGCAGCCAGCCCGGCACCTTGAATCGCACAATGGCCAGGTAGGCCGCCACATAGCTCACGACAAACAGGCCGCAAAATGCCATCAGCACCGGCGTGTTGTTCCAGAACACCACCGCTGGCGCAACCGTCAGCAAGGTAAACCCCCAAAGGTAGGGCGAGGTGCGGTTGTTGCGCATCAGCATGCGGCGCGACTCATCGTCATGGAACACACTGCGCACAATGCGCCTATAGATCAGCTGGTGGAAATGCAGGGCGTCAGCCACACCGGGCGACACCCCGCGAGCCGTCTTGCGGTAGATGGAAAACAAGGTCTCCCACACCGGGTAAATCAGCAGCAGCATGGGAAACCAGGGTGAGACATCCGCATTGCGCTGCACCAGGGAAATGCTGGCCATGGCAATCACCACGCCCCAGATGTAGGCGCCGCCATCGCCGGCGAACAGCATACCGTGCGGGTAATTCCACACCAGAAACCCGCCGGTTGCGGCCGCAGTGCAAACCAGCAAGGCCGCCAGCCCCCTGTCTCCCACCTGCAGCGCCGCATGGGCCAGGGCCAGGCACACGATGATGGCCACCATGCCCGCCAGACCGTTGTAACCGTCAATGATATTGAAGGCATGGGGCAGCCCCGTCACGGCCAGCAGGGCAATGCCCAGGCCCAGCCAGGGGGCGGCCACCAGCAGGGTGTCCAGCCAGGGCAAACCCAGGCGCGGCACGGACATGTCCAGCAAGATGACGGCCAGCAGGCCCGAGATGCCGGTGAAGGCGAGACGATAGCGCACCGACAGCCGCTGGGTCAGGTCTTCGGCAATGCCGCTCACCGCCGCCGGCAGCAGCACCAGCAGCCACAACCCCACCCAACCGCCCAGCCGCAGGGAACCGGTGTCCCCCCACCACTGCGACTGCGCCACCCCCAGCAACCAGCTGCAGCCCAGGCCCAGCAGCACGGCGGCGCCGCCAAGGCGGGGCACATCGCCCAGATGAAATCGCTGGGGCATCCCATTGCTATACCCGCAAGCGTGCCCGCGCATCCAGCGGACAATCAGCCCCGCCGCCAGCACCGCCACCATAAAAGCCACCAAAGACAACCAGATCATGCGGTGCTGATGTTACGCGGCGCGCATGTATCCAGGTGCAATTGCTTGAAAGTAATCCGCACCCACCTGATCCCAGGTGTAGTGTCGGAGCGCTAGTTCGTGCATGCGCCTGCCTACCGCCGCCATATTCTCGCTGTCGGACAGGCCTGCCACGGCGGCAGAAATGCCCGCCGCATCTGCAAAATACAAGGCTTGGCCGTGGGTGGTATAGCGGTTGAAAACGCAATCAAAGGCAATCACCGGCACCCCGAAATGCATCATCTCGACCAGCGAGGGATTGGTTCCGCCCGCCGAATGCCCATGCACATACAGGCTGGCACCCTCCCTCAGCGTCTTGAGCACGCCCGGATGGTATTCGGGGTCGGCCAGCAACAGATGACCATATCTGTGGTATCTCGCTCGCAGCTCCCTTCCAAAGGCACTCGCATTCCAATTGCCCACGAACACCAAGGGCAGGCTGGGGCTGCGCGAAAATGCCTCCAGAATCATCTCAACGTTATTCTCCGGTTCGATGCGACATAGCGCCAGAGCATAGCGCGCCGGCAGCGCGGCGGGGTAAGGACGACCGACCACATCCATCGCATGGTCGCCACCATAGGCAATCACCGTGCAAGTCACACCATATTGCCGCGCCACATGCTCTGCCACGCCCTCATTGTCAGCCACGACAACATGAGAGCAGCGCACGGCCAGCCATTCGGAAAAGCGCAGAAACGACCGCGCGAGGCGCCCCCACTTGGCCCGGCGCCACTCAATACCATCGATATTGGTCACCACTCGCGTGCGCGACAGGCAGCGCACAAAGGGCAGCGCAATTGCACCGGATACACCCAACACCAGCACCGCATCAGCACGACTCCACATGGCAAGCGCCAGTGAGCACGCGTCGTAAGCGATGCTGGATACACCATTTGCCGAAAGCGGCAGATAGCGCAAGCTTGCACCATGAAATCCCTGCCTCATGCCTTCCGGTTCGCGCCCGCTACAAAAAACGGTAAGTTGCATGTCCAACGCGCGCTTTTCCCGATACAGCACCAGGTTTTCCGCCAGGGTTTCAAAACCACCGTAAGCCGCCGGTATGCCGACACAACCCACGATCGCCACCGCGGCAGTCTTCATGCTGCGACCCGCTGCGAAAGCCTTTTTCAACAGCTTAGGGCGCTCAAGGAACGAGCGCGCTGTTGACCTGCGCCACACTCGCCTGCCGATCCTCGCCCGTCAGGGCCTGCAGCCGCAGGCGCGACACCAGGTACAGATACCGCGCCTGCGCCAAATCACGCTGCGCGGTGGTTTTCTGCTGCTGCGCATTGAGCACATCGACCGTGGTCCGCGAGCCCGCCTGGAATGACTTCTGGTTCGACAGCACCGCCTGCTCGGCCGAACGCACGGCCTGTTCCAGCGCTTTCACGCGCAGCACGCCCTCGGTCATGCCACGGAACTCCCGGTACACACGCACGCCCAGATCGCGGCGCGCGGCCTCCAGCGCCTCGCGCGCGCGCTCCTGTGCCGCCACCGCCTGGCGCACGGTGGAGTTGACATAGCCACCGGCATACAGCGGCACCGACAACTGCAGGCCGATGCTCTTGTTCTCATAGCGCTGGTTGACGCTGGTCACCGTGTCGCTGCTGCTGCGCGACCATTGCGCCACGGCATCCAGGGTCGGTTTGTGGCCCGCTTGCGCCTTCTCCACTTCCATGCCCGCGGCATCCAGTTGCGCGCGCAACGACTGCAGCTCCGGGCTGGCCTGCTCGGCGCGCTCGACCCATGCATCCACAACCCCGGGAATGGGCTCAGCCGGGTCGAACCGCTGCACATCCAGGCTTGCCAGCATATCCACCGGCCGGCCCATGAGCGCCTCCAGCTGCCGGCGGGTGAACTCCACGTTTTGCTGCGCCTCCAGCTCCTGGGCCAGCGTCAGGTCCAGGCGCGCCTGGGCCTCGTCGATATCGGTGCGCGTGCCCGTGCCTGCCTCCAGGCTCTTGCGCGCAACATCCAGCTGCGTGGCGTAGGTAATCTTCTGTGCCGCTATCAGCAACACCTGGTCTTGCGCCAGCAGCGCATCGAAATAGGCCTCGCCCACGCGCGTCACCAGGGTCTGCTCATCGCGTTCCAGCGCCGCATCGGCATCCTCGACCTGCGCCTGCGCCTGCCGCACCAGCGCACTCAGATAGGGGCGGTACAGAGGCTGGCGCACCGAAAGCGACTGGCTGCCGCTGTAGTACTGATTATCGGCTCTGACCGGCTGGCCCTGAAAATTTTGTATCTTGCTGATCAGGTCGTTGTGGTTGCGGCCCGCGTTGAAGCTGACGTTGGGCAACTGCTGGGCCCGCGCCTGCGGAAGCTTCTCACGGCTGGCCTGCGCACCCGCGCGCGAGGCGCGGATGGTGGCATCGTTCTCGTAGGCCGCCTCATAGGCCTGGCGCAAGTCCAGCGACCAGGCGGGCAGCACCACCGCCATCCCCAGTAAAGCCAGGCAAGCGCTGGCCAGGCGGGTGCGCGGCGCGAATGCAATGTGGTGCTTCATGGCCTCTCACTCCTCCGTCATCGACGCGGCCAGCCGCTTGGTCAGCGGGTGCAGCAAATACGTCAACATGGAGCGTTCGCCGGTCTTGAAGATCACCTCCACCGGCATGCCTGGCTGCAACTGGCGCTTGCCCAGGTGCTTGAGCCCATCGGGCGTGACCTGCACACGCGCCAGGTAATAGCTCACATTGGTTTGCGGCTCGGTCAGCAAATCCGCCGAGATTGACACCACCTTGCCCCCCACCACCAACTGTGGTGAATGCGCAAACGAAGAAAACCGCACATCCACGGGCAAATCAGTGTGCACGCGGTCGATCAGGTGCGGCGCCACATGGGCTTCCAGCAACAGCGGCGCGCCCTTGGGCACGATGTCCATGAGCTTTTGCCCCGGTTGCACCACCCCGCCCACCGTCTGCACCACCAGGCCCACCACTTGGCCGGCAGCCGGTGCCTTGATTTCGGTGCGCGCCAAGTCATCGGTGACGGCACGCAGCTTCTCGTTGTCGGACAGCACCTCGCGGCTGACGTCGGCCAGCTGGGTCTCCACTTCCTTGCGGTATTCCTGCTGCCTTGACAGCGCACGCTGGCGCAGTTCGCCGATGGTGCGGACCGCACGCACCATGTTGCCCTGCAGGTCGGCGATGGCGGTGCTCGTATCGGCCACCATGCGCTCCATCTCCAGTTGGCGGTTGCGCGGCGCATAGCCTTCCTTGACCAGCCCCCGCAGATGGCCCAGCTCTTCATTGATCAGACGCAACTGGCTGGTGCGGTTTTCCAGCATGCCCTTGTACGCCTGCAGCAAGCCTTCCTGGCCTTGAATGCTTTCCTCGATCGACTGCAAGTCCGAGCGCAGCAGACTGCGCCGCGTCATGAACAGCTGCTCCTGGTTTTGCATCTGCTGACGGATCAGCGGGTCGGTGCTGGCTGCCACCAGATCGGGGTGAAAGACAATGGCCGCCTGGCCCGATTGCTCGGCCAGCAACCGGCCCTGCATGGCGCGCAAGCCCAGGTAGCGCTGGCGCACCGACTCGTAGTTGGCGCGCGCCACGGCCGAATCGAGGCGAATCAGCAACTGACCCTCTTGCACCTCGTCGCCCTCGCGCACCAGCACCTCCTGCACGATGCCGCCGCTCAGGTGCTGCACGGCCTTGCGCTTGGTGTCGATGGCCACCATGCCAGCCGCTGGCACGCCCTCGTCCAGGGGCGCGAATGCCGCCCACAGCAAAAACCCGCCAAAGCCTGCTGCCAGCACCCACAAGCCAATACGCCCGGGGTGCCCGGGATGCCCGGGGCGCGCGGAACCCGGTTTAGCTACATTTTCAGCAGCATCTGACGCTGCATTCATCTGCACTTCACTCGATTTCTTACCAAAAGACAACAAAGATTTGACCATGTCAGTACCCGACAGAAAGAGGCATCAATAAAAAAAGACCGACCGCCAGCGCCATGCCCATCAGGCAGCCTGGGGACGCATGGCACCGGGGCCTGCAGGCGCCGCTGCCGCCTGCGCCGCGCGCAGTGCCGCCAGCACCTCGTCGCGCGGCCCGTCGGCCTGCACCATGCCGTTGCGCAAAATCAGCAGGCGATCGGCCACCGCCACGATGCCTGGGCGGTGCGTGATCAGGAACACCGTGCGCCCCTTGGCCTTGAGTTCCTGCACCGTGCGCACCAGTGCGGCCTCGCCTACGTCGTCCAGGTTGGCGTTGGGCTCATCGAGCACCACCAGCACCGGATCGCCATACACCGCGCGCGCCAGCCCGATGCGCTGGCGCTGGCCGCCCGACAACAGGTTGCCAGCCTCGCCAATCGGCATGTCATAGCCCTTGGGAAAGCGCAAGATCATCTCGTGCAGGCCAGCGCTGCGCGCGGCTGCAATCACCTTCTCGGGCGACACCTCGCCAAAGCGAGCGATGTTCTCGGCAATCGAGCCCTCGAACAACTCGATGTCCTGCGGCAGATAGCCCAGGTAAGGCCCCAGTTCGTTGCGGTCCCAGCCCCCGATGGGCAAGCCATCGAGCAACACCTCGCCCGATATGCCCGGCCAGATGCCCACCATGCAACGCGCCAGGGTGGACTTGCCCGAGCCTGAAGGGCCGAGCACCACCGTCACCGTGCCAGGCGACACCGCCACGTTCACACCCTTGAGGATGGGCTCGGCGCGCCCCGGCGCCACGGCCACCACGTCACGCAGCGTGAGCGCACCCTGCGGCGCCACGCGCGACAGCGCCGGGTCGCGCTCGGGGTGGGCGCCCAGCAGCGCTTCCAGCCGCCCGAATGCGCCGCGCGCACTGATAAAACCGCGCCACGCCCCCACCAGCATGTCGATGGGCGCGAGCGCGCGCGACATCAGCACGTTGGCGGCAATCATGCCCCCGGGCGAGAGCTGGCCATCGATCACCAGCAGCGCCCCGGCGCCCAGCGCCAGCGACTGCTGCGCATAGCGGATGAACTTGCTCCACGCCATGATGCGGTGCGTGAGCGCCTGCGACCGGCCCTGCAGCTGCTGCGCATGGGCATGGCGCTTTGCCCAGTGCGGGCGCAGGTTGTGCACCATGCCCATGGGCTCCAGCACCTCGGCATTGCGCAGCTTGCCCTGCAGGTACGACGTTGCTTCGCTGCCCGCCTTGGAAGCTTCCTCGGCCGGTGCCACCGTGGTCCGGTGCCCGAACCAAGCCAGCGCACCCTGCACCGCCGCGAAGAACAGCGAAAGAAAGCCCAGCATCGGGTGCAGGATGAACAGCACCGCCATGTAAACAGGCGTCCAGGGCGTATCAAAAAACGCCAGAATGCCATTGCCCGTCAGAAACTGGCGGATCTGGATCAGGTCGCCAAAGGCGCGCGCCGGGCTCACGCCCGAGGGCGCCAGGTTCGCCTCGAAGCTGGCATTGAACACCCGCGTGCCCAGCAGCGCATCGAGCCGCACGCCCGAGCGCACCAGCACGCGCGAACGCATCCATTCGGCAAACGCCATCATGCAAAACAGGAACAGGGTGATCAGCGACATCGCCAGCAGCGTCATCTCGCTGCGGCTGCTCATCACCCGGTCGTACACCTGCAGCATGTACAGCGTGGGCGAGAGCATGAGCACATTGGCCACCATGCTGAACACACCCACCACCAGAAACTCGCGGCGAAAAACCCACAGCGCGCGCGTCAGCTCGCTGCGCTCAAAAAAACCAGGGGTCGTCATGAAAGGCTACCTCGTAAAAATCAGGATGCCGCCAGCGCCGGGCCGCGCCCCGCCGGCGCGGCGGGCTGCTGCCCCTGTTGCTGTGCCTTCTGCAAAGCTGCCAGCACCTCGTCGCGGGGCCCAAAAGCCTGCTGCATGCCATCGCGCAGCACCAGCATCTTGTCGGCCACGGCCAGCACACTGGTGCGGTGCGTCATGACCACAAAGGTCGTTCCGCGCGCCTTGCCCTCCTGAAGGGCGCGGCCCAGCGCCGCATCACCCTCTTCGTCCAGGCTGGAGTTGGGCTCGTCCAGCACCACAAAGACCGGGTCGCCATACAGCGCGCGCGCCAGGCCCACGCGCTGGCGCTGCCCGCCCGACAGGCGCGCGCCCTCGGGCCCCACCGGGCTGTCGTAGCCCTGCGGCAGCGAAAGAATGAACTCATGCAGGCCCACCGCGCGTGCCGCCGCCTCCACCTTGGCGGGCTCCACCTCGGCAAAACGCGCAATGTTTTCGGCCAGCGTGCCCTCGAACAGCTCCACGCCCTGCGGCAGGTAGCCCAAGTGCGGGCCCAGTTCGGCCTTGTTCCAGGTATGGATGTCGGCACCATCCAGGCGCACCTTGCCGCCCTGCGCCGGCCACAGCCCCACCAGCAGGCGCGCCAGCGTCGTCTTGCCCGCCGCCGACGGCCCCACCACCGCCAGCACCTCGCCCGGCGCCAGCGCAAACTGCACACCGCGCAAGATGGGCGCCGGGCTGCCAGGGGCGCCGGCAACGAGCTGCTCGACCTGCAGCGCGCCACGCGGCGCAGGCAGCGCCATCCCTGGCGGCTTGGCCGGCACTGCCGCCAAAAGCCCGTCCACCCGCGCCCAGGCATCACGCACATTCACCACCGACTGCCACTGCGACACCACCTGCACCAGCGGCGCCAGCATGCGCCCACCCAGGATGGACGCCACAATCATCATCCCCCCGCCGCCATTGAGCTGGTTTTGCAACAGCAGCCAGCACCCCAGCCCGAGCAGCAAGGAACTGAGCGTGTTCTGCACCAGCTTGGAAATAGCCTGAAAGCCCCCTGCCCGCTCCGAGGCCAGCGCCTGCAGGTCCAGAAAATCACGCTGCTTGAGCAGCCAGCGGCGGTGCGTATCGCGCAGCATGCCCATCGACTCGATCACCTCGGCATTGCGCAGCGTGTTGTCGGCATATTGCTGGGCCTCGATGGCGGCGCGGTTGGCCTGCATCAGCGGCGGCTTGGTACTGCGCTCGTTGAGCCATGCCACCAGCGTCTGCAGCACGGCAAATGCCAGTGCCGACCAGCCCAGCACCGGGCTGATCAGGAACAGCAGCACCATCATCACCAGCGAAATGGGCGACTCCAGCAACGCCAGCAGCACCGGCGAATACAAAAAATCGCGCACCTGCCGGAAGTCATTGAGCGGCTGCTGTGTGCCCCCAGGAAGGCGGCGCAGGTTGGCCTCGAAAATGGCATTGAAAATGCGCACGCTCATCTTGCTGTCCAGTTCCACGCTGGCTGCGCGCATCACCTCGCCGCGCGCCCATTCCAGCACCTCCATCACCACATAGGCCCCCAGCACCAGAAGGGTGAGCATGGCCAGCGTGGTGTGGTTGCGGCTGTTGACCACCCGGTCATACACCTCCAGCATGTAGCCCGAAGGCGCCAGCACCAGCAGGCTGCAGACCAGGCTGAACCAGCCAGAACGCACAAAAAAAGGCCATAACGAAGCAATGGCTTCGCGCAGTTCGGACGGTTTTTGGTTTGGTTTCATTGCACTTCTTCGACCACGATGTATTCGGGAATCTCGCCCTCGGCGCCATCAGCTGCATCCGATCCCGTTTGGGCCTGGACATTGCCGCTCTCCTGCGCGCTCACCAGCATGAACGCCAGCTCAAAAACGCCATCGCTGCGCCGCGACAGCACGATCTCGCGCAGCTTTTGCGTGTGAAAACGCTCTTCGTCCTGCGCCGCCAGCGCCAGCTGAAAACGCATGCGCCCATCCAGCGTGAACATCGACAACTGCCCAGCCTTCAGACTCAGCGTATGCCGGTCAAAGTACACAGGGCAGCTGTCGGCAAAGCGCAGCAGCGGCAAGGGCTTGCTGCCCAGGCGCGCCAGACTGAAAGGGCTTTGCGGGTGCTGGAACACCAGCCGCGCCGTGCGCGAAACCGAATAGATCGCGTTGCACACCATCTGCGAGCCCATCTCGGGAAACTGCTCGCGCAGTTGGCGATAGCTCAGGTGGTGCAACGCCACACGGTTCCACACCCTGGTCTGCCGCACCAGCGGCGCCAGCGCATTGCACACGCGCGCAAAACCCACCTGCAAGGCCTGCAGTCGCTGCACCTGCTCGGGGTTGGCTTGAAGGGGAATGCGCAGCACGGAATTCATAAGAAGTGGCAAGTGTAAGCATTTCTTATATGAAATTCATATAGGAAGCCTGCGCTGTCACAAAAAACCAACATGCGCCTCCTGCAGGCCTACAGGAACCATGGATTCCAAAAGCCATGCTACACAAGTGCGGCAAAGGGCAATCGCTGCTGCCGGGGACGGCAGCTTCAACCGAGATTGTTCATCAGGACGCGAGGATCTGGCGTGGCGGGTTGCGCGGCAGTTTGGGCACTGGTGAGAAGGCAATAGCCTTGCTATTGCCGCCGAAACAGG
>WOZN01000223.1 GCA_011620245.1 Acidovorax sp. | reverse complement strand
GCAGTAGCCCGCCGCGTCGTCGCGTCTTGCCTGGCACCCCGATCACGGCACCGGCAGGCGCATCCAACTGCCGGTTCTAGGTTGAATTACCCATTTTCACTCCGCTACAATTCGCCGTTGACCCCTAATCTAGTGATGTTCATCGAGGATCCCCATGAGTGACACTCCAATCGACTCCAGCAAGCGAACGTGGGTCATCACGTCTGCCTGCGCTGGTGCGGTGGGCTGCGTGGCAGCTGCCGTACCTTTCGTGAGTTCTTTCCAGCCCTCCGAGCGAGCCAAGGCTGCAGGTGCTGCCGTCGAGGTGGATATCTCCGCTCTCAAGCCCGGAGAAAAGATCACCGTGGAGTGGCGCGGCAAGCCTGTGTGGATCCTGAAGCGCACCCCCGAACAGCTCGAATCCCTGGCGCTGACAGAGCCCCAGTTGGTCGATCCCGAATCGGATCGCAAGGCCTACCCCATCCCCGAATACGCCAAGAACCGGCACCGCTCCATTAAACCTGAAGTGTTTGTCGGTGTCGGCATCTGCACCCATCTGGGCTGCTCGCCCGGGGACAAGTTCCAGACCGGCCCTCAGCCGTCCCTGCCCGATGACTGGCACGGAGGCTTCCTGTGCGCCTGCCATGGCTCCACGTTTGACCTGGCCGGCCGGGTCTTCAAGAACAAGCCCGCGCCCGACAACCTCGAAGTGCCTCCGCACATGTATCTCTCCGATACACGGTTGATCATCGGCGAAGACAAGAAGGCCTGAAGGAGCATTACATGGCCCACGAATTCAAAGAAATCTCTCCCAACGCCTCGGCCGGTGCCAAGTTCACGAACTGGTTAGAAAACCGTTTTCCCACGGCGTTCGATGCCTACCGCGTGCACATGTCGGAGTATTACGCTCCGAAGAACTTCAATTTCTGGTACGTCTTTGGCTCGCTGGCACTGGTGGTGCTGGTCATCCAGATCGTGACCGGCATCTTCCTGGTGATGCATTACAAGCCGGATGCGGCGCTGGCGTTTGCGTCGGTCGAATACATCATGCGTGATGTGCCCTGGGGCTGGCTGATCCGCTACATGCACTCCACAGGGGCGTCTGCCTTCTTCGTGGTGGTGTATCTGCACATGTTCCGCGGCCTGATCTATGGCAGCTACCGCAAGCCGCGCGAGTTGGTCTGGATCTTCGGCTGTGCGATTTTCCTCGCGCTCATGGCTGAAGCCTTCATGGGCTACCTGCTGCCCTGGGGCCAGATGTCGTACTGGGGCGCACAGGTGATCGTGAACCTGTTTGCGGCCATTCCTTTCATCGGTCCTGATCTGGCGCTGCTGATTCGTGGCGACTTCGTGGTGGGCGATGCCACCTTGAACCGCTTCTTCAGCTTTCACGTGATTGCGGTGCCGCTGGTGCTGCTGGGTCTGGTGATAGCCCACTTGCTTGCGCTGCATGACGTGGGTTCCAACAACCCCGACGGTGTGGAAATCAAGGCCCCCACGGCGCCCAAGGATGCCAATGGCAAGCCGCTCGATGGTGTGCCGTTCCACCCTTACTACACGGTGCACGATATTTTTGCGCTGAGCATGTTCCTCATGGCGTTCACCGCGGTGGTGTTTTTTGCGCCGGAGTTCGGCGGCTATTTCCTGGAGTACAACAACTTCATCCCGGCCGACCCGCTGGTGACGCCGCTGCACATTGCGCCTGTCTGGTACTTCACGCCGTTTTACTCCATGCTGCGTGCCATCACCAGCGAGATGATGTATGCACTGATCGCCTGCGTGCTGTTGGGGGCTTTCCTCGGCGTGGTCAAGGCCCGCCTGCCCGGGTTCCTCAAGGGTGGCATTGTCATTGCTGCAGCGGTGGCGGTCCTGCTCATGCTGTCGATCGACGCCAAGTTCTGGGGCGTGGTGGCGATGGGTGGCGCGGTGATCATCCTGTTCTTCCTGCCATGGCTTGACAACTGTGCAGTGAAATCCATCCGGTATCGTCCAGGCTGGCACAAGTACCTGTATGGCATCTTCGTGATCAATTTCCTGATTCTGGGTTACCTGGGTGTGCAGCCGCCATCGCCTGTGGGCGAGCGCGTTTCGCAAGTCGGCACGCTGTTCTATTTCGGTTTCTTCCTGCTGATGCCATGGTGGAGCCGCATTGGTGCAACCAGGCCAGTGCCTGACCGTGTCAACTTCACTGCGCATTGAGCCCTGGAGATAGCAACAATGAAGAAACTCATCCTTACGTTGGTAGCCGCGCTGGGCCTGGCGGCTGGTGCCGTGCATGCCGCCGGTGCCAACACCATTGCCTGGGACAAGGCTCCCAACAAGACCAACGACCTGGCCTCGCTGCAAAATGGCGCCAAGGTGTTTGTGAACTATTGCCTGAGCTGCCACTCGGCCGCGTTTATGCGCTTCAACCGCCTGCGCGACATTGGCCTGACCGAGCAGCAGATCAAGGACAACCTTCTATTCACCACGGAAAAGGTCGGTGAAACCATGAAGGCGTCCATCGATCCCAGGCAGGCCAAGGCATGGTTCGGTGTCAACCCGCCCGACCTGACCGTGATCGCCCGCTCGCGTGCAGGTTCCGGCGGCACGGGTGCTGACTACCTTTACACGTTCCTGCGCACGTTCTACCGTGACGAAACCAAGGCCACCGGCTGGAACAATCTGCTCTTTCAGAACGTGGGCATGCCCCATGTGCTGTGGCAGCTGCAAGGTGATCGCCGTCCGGTTTTCGAAGCGCATGAAAGCCACGGTCAAACGACCCAGGTTTTCAAGGGCTGGGAGCAAGTCACCCCTGGTACCATGACGCCCCTGCAGTTTGATCAAACCATTGGCGATCTTGTGAACTACTTGCAGTGGATGGGCGAGCCGGCGCAGAAAACCCGCGTGCGGGTGGGCGTGTGGGTGCTGATCTTCCTGGGCTTCTTCACGGTCATCACCTGGAGGCTCAATGCTGCCTTCTGGAAAGACGTCAAGTAAGCCTTTGATCCGCTGACCGCGCGCCAGTCTGGCGCGGCGGGACTTTACAGAGTGGGCGCTTTTCAGCGTCCCACTCTTTTGATTTTTAGGAGCCTCTCACCATGATGGTGCTTTATTCGGGTACGACCTGTCCCTTCTCCCACCGCTGCCGTTTTGTCCTGTTTGAAAAGGGCATGGACTTTGAGATCCGCGATGTGGACCTGTACAACAAGCCCGAAGACATCAGCGTGATGAACCCCTACGGTCAAGTGCCGATCCTGGTGGAGCGCGACCTGATACTGTATGAGTCGAACATCATCAACGAGTACATCGACGAGCGCTTCCCCCATCCTCAGCTGATGCCCGGCGACCCGGTGGACCGTGCCCGCGTGCGCCTGTTCCTGCTCAACTTCGAGAAGGAGCTGTTCGTACATGTGAACATTCTGGAATCGCGCGCGACCAAGGGCAGCGAAAAGGCGCTGGAAAAGGCCCGGGCGCATATCCGTGACCGCCTGACGCAACTGGCCCCCGTGTTCCTCAAGAACAAATACATGCTGGGCGACAACTTTTCGATGCTGGACGTGGCCATTGCCCCGCTGCTGTGGCGCCTGGATTACTACGGCATTGATCTCAGCAAGAATGCAGCGCCATTGCTTAAATACGCAGAGCGGATTTTTTCGCGTCCTGCCTACATTGAAGCACTGACGCCATCAGAGAAAGTGATGCGCAAGTAAGCAATTGCTTGTACCGACCCTCACAGCACAGTAGCCACACCATGAATGCCCAGGACTCTATCTCCACGCGCCCTTACCTTATCAGGGCCCTTTACGAGTGGTGCACCGACAATGGGTTCACACCCTATGTGGCGGTGCGTGTGGATGGGTCCGTCCAGGTGCCGCGTGAGTATGTGAAGGATGGCGAAATTGTTCTGAACATCAGCCACGACGCCACCAGCTCTTTGCAGTTGGGCAATGACTTCATCGCGTTCAAGGCCCGCTTCGGTGGCAAGTCGCGCGAGATTCTGGTGCCCGTGGGTCGGGTGATCGCCATCTACGCCCGTGAGAACGGACAGGGCATGGCATTTCCTGCGCCGGTGGACATGGATGCTGCCACGCTCGATGGCGGGCCGGTTTCGGCCGCGCCGATCATGGACGACTCTGAAGGGGGCGCCAACGACCGCGTGGTGCAACTGGTGCCCAGCGACAGCACGGCTACCGAGGACGGTGGCGACGACCCGCGGCCTCCTCCGCGCGCCTCGGGCAGTGCGCGCCCCGCCCTCAAACGCATCAAATAGCGCAACACATGCCACAAAATACGCTGTATTTGCGGGATAAAATGCAGCCTTCGCCGATTTAGCTCAGTTGGTAGAGCAACCGCCTTGTAAGCGGTAGGTCGTCAGTTCGATTCCGACAATCGGCACCATTTTCCCCTCGAAGCGCCTCGCAACATGCCCCTTTTGGGGTGGTACCTCAGGTCTGTATTTTGAGGCGAATGGCGTTCACCTCCCACCCCCGACTTCGCAAATGCGCCTGCAACGCGGGCAGCAATTGGCGTATTTTTGCCGCCGCCGCATTGCTTTTGACCAGCAGGCACCAGCTGGTCCCATCGATCGGGCCCGCTCGCACCGTGGAGCGCAGGGTTGCAGGGATCAGCATTTCAATGGCCCGAAGCCGTTCGCTGGAGTCCCGCGTGAGCGCCGCCAGTTTTGCCAGCGTGGGAGAGTCTTCGCTGGCTTGCTGCAATGTGATCGCATAGTGGCGGCGGTTCATGGGTATTGTCTTGCGGGGCTTGCGGAAGTCAGAGTGCATGGGATTATCACGGACGCCCGGCTCGCCTGCTGTCTTTTGCCGTTTTGGCCTGTGGCGGGCAAAAACATCCATTCATCGCAGGGGTGTGGAAACGAATCACACAGGCCCGTCGGCCTTGCTTGCGGTGTGAAGCAGGGCGGTGTTTCAGGATCATCAGAAGGTTCCTGGCGTTGCCGGGATGACAAGCGGCGCCATGCTTGCACTGACCGGCGCAGATCCATCACCCGCTTTGCCTGGGCCTTGGCAGCAGGCAGGTAAAATCGCCGGTCCGGAGTCCGTTGCCTGGTGTTGCGGTGTTTGCAATCACGGGCGGCAGACCCACCTGAAATCAATTCATCTTAGGGGTTTCGGTCGCTTGACCTGTTCTTCGGAGCATGTGAAGCGGTCCTGTTCGCATGGCCACCAATTTCCTCACCAAACTATTCGGCAGCCGCAATGACCGGCTCCTCAAGCAATATCGCAAGACGGTTACACGCATCAATGCGATGGAGCCGGATTATGAGAAGCTGACCGATGATGCGCTGCGTGCCAAAACGCTGGAATTCAAGGAACGCGCTGCCAAGGGTGAATCGCTTGACGACCTGTTGCCAGAGGCATTTGCCGTAGTGCGCGAAGGCTCCAAGCGCATCATGAAGATGCGCCATTTTGATGTGCAGTTGCTCGGTGGCATGGCCCTGCATGACGGAAAAATCGCCGAAATGCGCACCGGAGAAGGCAAGACCCTCACCGCAACCCTGCCCGTCTATCTGAATGCACTTTCGGGCAAGGGCGTTCACGTGGTCACAGTCAACGATTACCTGGCCAACCGGGATGCCATGTGGATGGGGCGCCTGTACAACTTTTTGGGGCTGACGGTGGGCATCAACCTGCCCAACATGCCGCGCGAGGAAAAGCAGGCCGCCTATGCCGCAGACATCACCTACGGCACCAACAACGAATATGGCTTCGACTATCTGCGCGACAACATGGTCTATGAAGCGCGGGACCGCGTTCAGCATGGCCTCAATTTCGCCATCGTGGACGAGGTGGACTCGATCCTGATTGACGAGGCGCGCACGCCGCTCATCATCAGTGGCCAGGCCGAAGACCACACGGCGATGTACATCGCCATGAACAAGGTGGTGCCGCTGCTGGTACGCCAGGAGGGCGAGGCCGACCCCCGCACGGGCGAGGGCGTGACCAAGCCGGGCGACTTCACGCTGGACGAGAAAACCCGCCAGGTGTTCCTGACCGAGCAGGGCCACGAAAGCGCTGAGCGAATCCTGGCCAGCCAGGGCCTGATCGCCGAAGGTGCCTCGGTGTATGACCCGGCCAACATCACGCTCATGCACCACCTGTATGCGGCGCTGCGGGCCCATCACCTCTATCACCGCGACCAGCACTATGTGGTGCAGAACGGCGAGATCGTGATCGTGGACGAGTTCACCGGCCGCCTGATGCCGGGCCGCCGCTGGAGCGAAGGTCTGCACCAGGCGGTGGAAGCCAAGGAAGGCGTGGCCATCCAGGCCGAGAACCAGACGCTGGCCTCCATCACGTTCCAGAACTATTTCCGCCTGTACAACAAGCTGGCCGGCATGACCGGCACGGCCGATACCGAGGCCTACGAATTCCAGGAAATCTATGGCCTGGAAACCGTGGTCATTCCGCCCAACCGCCCCAGCAGGCGCGACGACCAGCTCGACCGCGTGTACAAGACCACGCGCGAAAAATACGAGGCGGCCATCAAGGACATCCGTGAATGCCACGAGCGCGGCCAGCCCGTGCTGGTAGGCACCACGTCGATCGAAAACTCCGAAATCATCGACGAGCTCCTGAACAAGGAAGGACTGCCGCACCAGGTGCTCAATGCCAAGCAGCATGCCCGCGAAGCGGACATCGTGGCCCAGGCCGGGCGCGTTGGCATGATCACCATCGCCACCAACATGGCCGGTCGCGGGACCGACATCGTGCTGGGCGGCAACATTGAAAAGCTGGTGGCGGCCGTGGAGACGGACGAGTCGCTGGACGAGGCCACCAAGCAGGCACGCATCGCCGAGTTGCGCGCCGAATGGGCGCGTGACCATGAAAAGGTTAAGGAACTGGGTGGTCTGCGCATCATTGCCACCGAGCGCCATGAGTCGCGCCGCATCGACAACCAGTTGCGCGGCCGCTCGGGCCGCCAGGGTGACCCGGGCTCCTCGCGCTTTTACCTGAGCCTTGATGATTCGCTGATGCGCATTTTTGCGGGCGACCGCGTCAAGGCCATCATGGACCGCCTGAAGATGCCCGATGGCGAGGCCATCGAGGCGGGCATCGTGACGCGCAGCATCGAATCCGCCCAACGCAAGGTGGAGGCTCGCAACTTCGACATCCGCAAGCAATTGCTGGAATACGACGATGTGGCCAACGACCAGCGCAAGGTCATCTACCAGCAGCGCAACGACATCCTCGATGCCCCCGAGTTGACAGACATGATTGCCGCCATGCGCGAGGACTGCATTACCGATCTGGTGCGCATGTATGTTCCGGCGGAATCGGTGGAGGAACAGTGGAATCTGCCGGCCCTCGAAAAGGTGCTGGCCGACGAATGGCAGGTTCCGATTGCGCTGCAGCAGGAAGTGGAGGGCGCACAATCCATCACCGACGATGAAATTCTGCACAAGGTGCTGCAGGCGGCAAATGCGGCGTTTGATTCCAAGGTCGAGCAGGTGGGCCGTGACAATTTCACCCAGTTCGAGCGCATGGTGCTGCTGCAGAGCTTCGATTCCAACTGGCGCGACCACCTGAGCGCGCTGGACTACCTGCGCCAGGGCATCCACCTGCGCGGCTATGCGCAAAAGCAGCCCAAGCAGGAATACAAGCGCGAAGCGTTCGAGCTGTTCCGCCAACTCATCGACCAGGTCAAGAACGAAGTCACCAAGACCCTCATGACTGTGCAGGTGCAGTCGCCAGCGCAGCTGGACCAGGCCGCGCAGGACATGGAAAACCGTGCCGAAAGCATTGCCAACGTGACCTACACGGCGCCCACCGAAACGGGCGAAGTGGAGACCACGGTGGACGCCCAGACGGTGGCACAGGCCCTGCCAGAAGGCGTGCGGGTGGGGCGCAACGACCCTTGCCCATGCGGAAGCGGCAAGAAGTACAAGCAATGCCACGGCAAGCTGGCTTGATGCAATAGAACCAATCGACACGGGCTGAGGCCCGTGTTGTCACTTGCGCGCCCCGGTTTTCCGGATAATCGGCCGCAGCTTTTTAGAAAGACCCCCATGCCCGTCAATCTGCTTGCCCCTGTTGCCGCCGACCTGCACCCGATTGCTGGCGTCCGCATCGGTGTTGCCGAAGCTGGTGTCCGCAAGGCCCACCGCAAGGACCTGACCGTGTTCCTGCTGGACGAGGGTGCCAGCGTGGCGGGCGTGTTCACCCAGAACCGTTTTTGTGCTGCACCGGTGCAGATCAGCCGCGAGCATCTGGCCCACCTTGGAGCGGGCCAGTCCATCCGCGCCATGGTGATCAACACGGGCAACGCCAATGCAGGCACCGGCGCCGATGGCCTGGTGCGCGCGCGGGCCACCTGCATTGCGCTGGCGCGCCTGCTCAACGTGGCGCCCGGGCAGATCCTGCCGTTCTCCACCGGCGTGATCATGGAGCCGCTGCCCCACGAGCGCATCGAGGCCGCCCTGCCTGCCGCCCTTGCCGATGCACAACCAGACCACTGGGCGCGTGCGGCCGAAGGCATCATGACCACCGACACCCTGCCCAAGGCCTTCTCGGCCCAGGTGCAGATCGGCGGCGCCACGGTGTCCATCACGGGCATCAGCAAGGGCGCGGGCATGATCCGCCCCAACATGGCCACCATGCTGGGCTTTCTGGCCACGGACGCCTGCGTGGCGCCGGCGGTGATGCAGCAGCTGGCGCACGAGCTGGCCGATGGCTCGTTCAACCGCGTCACGATCGACGGCGACACCTCCACCAACGACTCGTTCGTGGTGCTGGCCACGAACAAGGCCGCGCACGCGCCCATCACGTCACTCGCCAGTGCCGAAGGGCAGGCCCTGAAGGCCGCGATGCTCGCCGTGTCGCAGAAGCTGGCCCAGGCCATCGTGCGCGACGGCGAAGGCGCCACCAAGTTCATCACCGTGCGGGTGGAGGGTGGCAAGACCGGCGACGAATGCCGCCTGGTGGCCTACGCCATCGCCCATTCGCCCCTGGTCAAGACGGCCTTCTATGCCAGCGACCCGAACCTGGGCCGCATCCTGGCGGCCGTGGGCTATGCGGGCATCACTGACCTGGACCAGACCGGCATCGACCTGTACCTGGACGACCTGCACGTGGCCGTGAAAGGCGGGCGCAATCCCGCCTACCGCGAGGAAGACGGCCAGCGCGTGATGAAGCAAAGCGAGATCACGGTGCGCGTGCTGCTGGGCCGGGGTGACGCCGTGGACACCGTGTGGACCTGCGATTTCAGCCACGAATACGTGACCATCAATGCGGACTACCGCTCCTGAATTGCTCCTGATTCAATAGCTGCAAGCGCTTGCTGCATAAGCGCTAGAGGCCAAAATGAACGAAAAATTTGAACGCCTGATCGAGCGTGCCGAACAGCTCATCGCCCGCATCGAATCCGTGCTGCCGCAGCCCCTGGGCGCGCCGGACTGGTCAGCCGCCATCGCCTGGCGCTACCGCAAGCGCAGCAGCGGGCATGGCCTTCTTGCGCCCGTGCGCCATGTGGCGGATATGCAGTTGGCCGACTTGAAGGAGATCGACGGCCAGAAGGAAAAAATCCAGCGCAACACCCAGCAGTTCGTCGAAGGCAAGCCCGCCAACAATGTGCTGCTGACCGGCGCGCGCGGCACGGGCAAGTCATCGCTCATCAAGGCCTGCCTCAACGCCTACGCTTGCGAAGGTCTGCGCCTGATCGAGGTGGACAAGGCCGACCTCACGGACCTGCCCGACATCGTGGACGTGGTCTCCGGGCGGCCCGAGAAATTCATCGTCTTTTGCGACGACCTGAGCTTCGAGGACGGCGAGCCCGGCTACAAGGCGCTCAAGTCCATCCTCGACGGCTCGGTGGCCGCGGCCACGCCCAACGTGCTGATCTACGCCACCAGCAACCGGCGCCACCTGCTGCCCGAATACATGGCGGAAAACCGGACATACACGCACACGGATGACGGCGAGGTGCATCCGGGAGAAGCGGTCGAGGAAAAAATTTCCCTGTCGGAACGTTTTGGCCTGTGGGTGAGCTTTTATCCGTTCAGCCAGGATGAGTACCTGACCATCGTGGCCCAGTGGCTGTCGTCGCTTGGCGTGTCGGCATCCGCCATTTCAGCGGCCCGCGCAGAAGCCTTGGTGTGGGCGCTGGAGCGCGGCTCGCGCAGCGGCCGTGTGGCCTACCAGTTCGCGCGCGACTATGCGGGGCGGCACAGTGGCTGAGACGGCTTTTCCCACTGCGGCGGGCACCGTTGAACGCAAACACACCGAGGTAGCGGTGGGCATCTTGCTGCGCGCGGATGGCGCGATGCTGTTGGCCACCCGTCCGCCCGGCAAGCCTTACGCTGGGTACTGGGAGTTTCCGGGCGGCAAGCTCGAAGCCGGGGAGACGGTGGAGCAGGCGCTGCGCCGTGAGTTGATCGAGGAACTGGGCGTGACCATCGGCCCCGCCAGCGTCTGGAAGGTGACAGAGCATGACTACCCGCATGCCCTGGTGCGCCTGCACTGGTGCAAGGTCCTGGAATGGACGGGGGCGTTCGAGATGCGCGAAGGCCAGACCATGGCCTGGCAGCAGATGCCGCTGACGGTGGCACCCGTATTGCCCGGCGCCTATCCGGTGCTGCAGTGGCTGGCCGAGGAGCGGGGCCAGCAATGCTCGCCCGAATAGTCATTTGCTATAAAATAAATAGCTACTAGCGTATGCTGCATAAGCGCTAGCGCCCTATTTCATTGATATTTCTTGGCGTGTCTGCCGTCGATATTGATCAATGTTGCTGGCGCGGATCACCGTGCTGCGCATCGTCGGGTGGTGCCTCGGCCGGCATGCGAAAGTCTTCGCTGGCCCAGGCGCCCAGATCCATCTGCTTGCAGCGCTCGCTGCAAAATGGACGAAAAGGGTTTTGGGTGCTGTAGATGCTGTCGCCGCCGCATTGCGGGCAGGTGACATGGCGCACGACTTCGAGCGGTGGGGCTTTGCTTGCCATCTGCGGGCCTCCTTCAGGCACAGAGCGTGAGCTCAAACGCGGCATCGTCGGTGGACAACTGCAGGTGTCCACCGGCGTCTTGCCGCATCAGGCGCACTGACACGATCAGGCGGTTGCCGCTGATCTCTGGAATCAGGTCCAGCGCGGGATCGATGCGCAGGCGCAGCAACTGGAATGTGCGGCCCTGCGGCAGATTTTGCTGGAACTGGCCGCGCACGGCCGCCACCTTCTGTGGCAATCCCGTGTCGCGCAGCAACTTGAGCAGCACGTAAATCGATTCCGCCAGGGGAGCGAGGGTGGATGCCCATTGTTCCAGCGCTTGCTGGCGCGCCGCCACCTCCTTGTGTTGCCAGGCGTAGTAGGCCGGCAGATCAAAGCCGCAGGTGCCACCGGGGATGCCCACGCGGCTGCGGATGCTCATCAGCCAGTCGTTTTCGGTCAGGGCATGGCCCGACTTGCCCGTCTGGTGGTTGAGCGATGTGAAGCAGTGGTCCAGTTGCGCAACCACGGCATCCAGCGCCGCCTCGGAAATGGAGGGGTTGCCCCGGTAGCCGTCAAGCTGGTGCTTGTGTTTCTCGATATCCTTGAGAACGTCGGATTTCAGGTCGGCACGCGCCGCCACGTCCATGATCTCAAAAATGGTGACCAGCGCAAAGTGATGGTCCAGCGGATGCTGGCGGGGAATCAGCTCACCCAATCGGCGAAACAATTGCTCCAGCCGCAGATAGGTTCTGATGCGTTCGTTAAAGGGGTATTCGTAAAGGA
>WOZN01000085.1 GCA_011620245.1 Acidovorax sp. | reverse complement strand
TGGCTTCTCATTTGTGCCTCCCAACCCAGTTGACCACCGGTAGTTGCCTCACTTTGCTCCGAATTGGAACAATTTCCGCCTAGGGAAAGTACCCGGTTTCGCACCACTTTCCCGAGCGGCTAGTATCAAAATCGCAAGAGAATGTAGGGTGTTGCCGTGCTTTCGAAACAACTTTGACTCAAATCCAACGCGGAGACACGATGCAATACCCTTGCTTAAATTATCCACACACTTCAAAAGGAGACACAATGCGCAATTGGATGAACTCGGCGGGCAGCAGCTGGCGCGGCAGCGTTACCAGCCGAGATGCCATGGTCTTGGCATTGGCGGCGGCTTCGCTGTTCGCCACGGCGGCAACGTCCGCCATGGCCGAGGAAGCCAAGGGCTCGAAGGCGCACATTGCGGCCGTGACCAAGAAAGTCGATGGCGCATTCATCCGTGCCAATGAGGCGCGCACGAGCGACTGGCCCAGCCACGGCCTGGACTACGCCGAGACGCGCTTCTCGCGCCTGAACCAGATCAGCACCGCCAACGTCAAAGACCTCGGCCTGGTCTGGTCATACAACCTCGAATCGACGCGCGGCGTCGAAGCCACGCCGCTGGTGGTGGACGGCATCATGTATGTCACCGCTTCGTGGAGCATCGTCCACGCCATCGATGTGCGCAGCGGCAAAAGGATCTGGACCTACGACCCCAAGGTGCCGCGCGATGGCGGCTACAAGGGCTGCTGTGACGTGGTCAACCGCGGCGTGGCGCTTTATGAGGGCAAGGTCTTCGTCGCATCCTTTGATGGTCGACTGATTGCGCTCGATGCAGCCACCGGCAACAAGGTCTGGGAAAAAGACACCATCATCGACCGCAAGTTCTCGTACACCATCTCCGGCGCACCGCGCGTGTTCAAGGGCAAGGTCATCATCGGCAACGGCGGCGCCGAGTATGGCGTGCGCGGCTACATCACGGCCTACGACGCCGCCACCGGCGAGCAGAAATGGCGCTGGTTCACGGTGCCCGGCGACCCGAGCAAACCGTTCGAGGACGAGTCCATGGCCCGGGCCGCCAAGACCTGGGATCCGAGCGCCAAATACTGGGAAGCCGGCGGCGGCGGCACCGCCTGGGACACCATGTCCTTCGACCCTGAGCTGAACCTGATGTACATCGGCACCGGCAACGGCTCGCCTTGGGCGGCAACCAAGCGCAGCCCCGCGGGCGGTGACAACCTGTATCTTGCGTCCATCGTCGCGCTCAACCCCGACACCGGCAAATATGTCTGGCATTACCAGGAAACGCCCCGCGAAAGCTGGGACTACACCTCGACCCAGCCGATGATCCTGGCCGACCTGAAGATAGAAGGCAAGCCGCGCAAGGTGATCCTGCATGCGCCGAAGAACGGTTTCTTCTTCGTGATCGACCGCACCAACGGCAAGCTCATCTCGGCCAAGAACTTCGTTGACGTGAACTGGGCGACGGGCTACGACAAGGACGGCCGCCCGATCGAAACGCCGATCGCGCGCGTTGCCGACCGGCCACGCGAAATCATTCCCAGCGTGATGGGTGCACATAACTGGCACTCCATGTCGTTCAACCCGGGAACCGGGCTGGTCTACCTGCCGGCGCAGAACATTCCGCTCACGCTGATGGACAACAAGGACTGGAAGTTCAACGGCGTGCGCCCAGGTGAGCCGCAAAGCAACACGGGCTGGAACATCGCAACGTTTGTCAACGTGGAGCCACCCAAGAGTGCCCCGTTCGGCCGCCTGATCGCCTGGGACCCTGTGCAGCAAAAGGCCGCCTGGACGCAGGAGCATGTGTCGCCGTGGAACGGCGGTACGCTGACCACCGCGGGTGACCTGGTATTCCAGGGCACGGCCGATGGCCGCTTCATCGCCTACAACGCGCGCACCGGCGAGAAGCTCTGGGAGTCGCCTACCGGGACCGGCGTGGTGGCTGCACCTATCACCTACCTGGTGGACGGCAAGCAGTATGTGTCGATTGCGGTCGGCTGGGGCGGCGTGTATGGCTTGACGCAGCGCGCCACCGACCGGCAGGGGCCGGGCACGGTTTACACCTTCGCGGTGGGCGGCAAGGCGCCGATGCCCGAGTTCGTGAAGTACCGCATGGACGAGTTGGTGGCGGGCGTGAAATACGACCCGGCCCAGGTGCCGGCCGGTACCGCGCTGTATGTGAGCAACTGCGTGTTCTGCCACGGCGTGCCCGGCGTGGACCGTGGCGGCAGCATTCCCAACACCGGTTACATGAACGCAGTCTTCATCGAAAACCTGGACAAGTTCGTCTTCAAAGGCCCGTTCATGGACCGGGGAATGCCTGATTTCACGGGCAAGCTGACGATGGAAGAGGTGGACAAGATCAAGGCCTTCATTCAGGGTACGGCGGATACGATCCGCGCCAAGAAATAGCCGTTGGCGCGCAGGAGGGCGCCGGGTGTGTCCGGCTGTAGCGGTGGCCGTGGCCATCGGCTCACTGAGTCACACCCACGCCAGTCAA
>WOZN01000051.1 GCA_011620245.1 Acidovorax sp. | reverse complement strand
GTGGGCCCGATCATGAGGATGTTCTTGGGCGTGATTTCCTGGCGCAGGCTGCCCTCGACCTGCTGGCGGCGCCAGCGGTTGCGCAGCGCAATGGCCACGGCGCGCTTGGCGCTGGCCTGGCCGACGATGTGGCGGTCAAGCTCGGAAACGATTTCCTGGGGTGTCATGGACGACATAGGCTGGTTCACAGTCAAAAGTGGCTGTAACGCTTATCCATCAAGCGCAAGCAGCTATAAATAAAGTAGCACTTCAACACCTGCCGTCAAAGCGTCTCGATGGTGTGGTTCATGTTGGTGTAGATGCACAGCTCGCCAGCGATTTCCAGCGAGCGCTTGACGATGTCCTGGGCCGACAGATCGGTATGGTTCAGCAGGGCCTTGGCGGCCGAATGCGCGTAGGCACCGCCCGACCCGATCGACACGATGCCCTGCTCGGGCTCCAGCACATCGCCATTGCCGGTGATGATCAGTGAGGCGCTGGGATCGGCCACGGCCAGCATGGCCTCCAGCCGGCGCAGCACGCGGTCGGTGCGCCAGTCCTTGGTGAGCTCGATGGCGGCGCGGGTGAGGTGCCCCTGGTGCTTTTCCAGCTTGGCTTCGAAACGCTCGAACAACGTGAAGGCGTCGGCCGTGGCACCGGCAAAGCCCGCCAGCACCTTGCCATGGTAGAGCTTGCGCACCTTGCGCGCCGTGCCCTTGACCACAATGTTGCCCAGGGTGACCTGGCCATCGCCACCAATGGCGACCTGCAGGCCCTGGGGCGTCTGGCGGCGCACGCTCAGGATGGTGGTGCCGTGAAAAACCGGGTGGTTATCGTTTGATGAGTCCATAGCGGCGTCAGGTGGGGGCGGAGTCGCCGTTTGCAAGCCGCCAGCGGCAGCCACCGCCGTTTCAGTTCTTGCGCGGAACGACCCAGGCGTGCTCATTGACGCCGATCACGTTGAAGAAGATCGCCACCAGGCGGTGCAGATTATGGAACTGCACCACATGGCCGTGGGACTGCTGTTCGGCCGCCCAGTTGAGCACCGATCCGGCGGCGCCGAAATCGATGCGGATGAGACGGTCGCAGGCGATGACGAGGGGTTCGCCAGGGCGCAACAGCGCCTGGAAAGATTCCAGCAATGGCGCGGCATCGCCTTCGATGTGGCCAGTCAGCGCCGCCGCCGGGGCCGATTCGAGCGCTGCAGGCATGGTGGCATAGGCCGCCTCGGGGGCCAGCAGATCCTGTTCGGCCGCTTGCGCACCTGCGGCCGCATGTTCGCTGTCCGAATAACCGCAGCGCGGCGCAGTCCACGAGGGCGGCGAGACTTCATAGGTCACACAATAATCGAGCGCGACCAGCTCGAACTCGTCCGGGCAACCCATGAGCCGCAGGGCCGCCATGCGCAGGTGCCACCATTCGGGGCTGCCGGAACGGTCGCCCGACTGGGTCTTGCTCTCCAGCAGGGCATTGAGCGCGGACACGCCGGAAAACACAAACTGTCCGCTGCGATCGGCCCACTGGGTGAACTGGTCGGCCAGCAGCGGCACGGCCGCCTCGTCGATGGCGGTCAGGCGGCCCCAGGCCAGGGTCCAGGGCGAGGTGGCACGCGCCAGCGCGGCCGGCAACGCAGCCACCGACGAGACCGCCATGGTCGCTGGCGCAGTCCAGCTGAATTCACGCCGCACGCCCACTGGCGCCGCTTCAGGCGCATCCGCAGTGGCCAGCCCCAGTTGCTCGGGCATCGAAAACCACAGGGGTGCAGACCGGCTGAAGCGCGCGGCAAAGTCGATCGCCAGGGTGTCAAAACGGTCCTGCTGACCCGTGGCGCGGTACAGGTCAAACAGCGTCATCCAGATTTCCAGCTGCTGCTGTGGTTCGTCCTGTTCGTGCTGGGCAAGAATATCCAGCAGACCAGACTCGGCGCCGGCATGGTCGCCATTGGCAAACCGGATGGCGGCTTCTTCCAGATCGGGTTCGTGCACGAATTCCTCCGGTTCGGCTGCGGGTTCAGCTTCAGCGGCGGGAGCCGTAGGACTGAAAGACGCCGCGGGTGCATCAGTGCGCATGGGGGCATCCTTGCCGCCAAACCCCGCAATCGCCATGCTGTCATCCGCAAACAAGGGCGCCACCGAGGGCCTGACCTCCAGCGGCACCTGCAAAGTACCCGGCCGGGTGGGGGCATAGGCACGCTCTGCGTAGCTCTCGTTGCCCTGCGGCCGCATGTCGGCGGGCTGGGTGGGGGCGTCCGCAGCCTGCCTGCCCTTCCACCACTGCTGGGACATCTGCGCTTCGATCTCGTCGATCTTCTTGAGCGTGACCGCGCGCTCGTCGGGCGACGCCATGCTGCTCTGAAAAAACGACGGGCGGCCTGCTGCTTCATCCGCACCATGGCCCTGCAGCACCTCGCGCTGGCGCAGCTTGCGCAGCTGATCGAACTCGCGGCGGCGCACGAAGTCGTTGCGCCGCTTGCGTTCGATCATCTCCTTGAGCATCTGCTTGCTGTACTGGCTCTCCCGATCGGCCTGGATGGAATCGAGCTCCGTCCAGTTGACCGTGGGGTTGCGCACAAACCGCACCACCTTGGACAGCAGACCTGCGCGCGTGGTTTCTTCCTTGCTCATAAACAGTCAGATCGGGTGCGCATGGAGAGTTCAGGCCGGCTCGCCTTCAGTCTCCAAACATTTTCTGTTTGAGCTCACGGCGTTGCTGCGCTTCCAGCGACAGCGTGGCGGTGGGGCGGGCAATCAGGCGTCCCACCCCGATGGGTTCGCCGGTTTCGTCGCAATAACCATAGTCGCCGGAGTCGATGCGGGCAATGGATTGTTCGATTTTCTTGAGCAGCTTGCGTTCGCGGTCGCGGGTGCGCAGCTCCAGTGCGTGCTCTTCTTCAATGGTGGCGCGGTCTGCGGGATCGGGCACCACCACGGTGTCTTCGCGCAGATGCTCGGTGGTTTCCCCGGCACTGTCGTGGATTTCCTGCTTGAGCCGGAGAAGCTTGAGGCGGAAAAAAGCCATCTGCTTGTCGTTCATGTACTCGCTGTCGGGCATCGCCATCACTTCGGCGTCGGTCAACTCTTCGGCCGTCTTGGTCTTCCAGTTGTCCGCCAGCTTGGGGTCTTTTTTGGCTGCCGTATAGATGGGCTGCACTTGCTCAGTTGTGGGCATGGTGTGTAGATAACTGGCTTTGGCAGCGGTCGAAGCCACCGCCTGCGCCATGGATGGTACGGTCAATTGGGCCAGCCGGGACGAAGGCCGGGTGCTGCGCACGGGTACTTGGCTGCCGGCCTGCAAAACCTGCGCTGGCGCCTGTGCCACTGCAGGAGTGGCGGCTTTGGGGGGGGGCTTGGCAACAGCCTTTGCAGCAGCCTTGGTTGCCGCGGCTGGGGCGGCGGCATTTTTTACCGCGGTTGGGGCCGCTTTTGCGGCTGCCTTGGGTTTGCTGGTTTCGGCTTTCACTGACGGGACTCCTCGCGTAACGGGCTGGCCCGGGCTGCACAGGCAGCCAAGGGCGGGTGGCAAGCCTTCCGGGGTTTTGCCGGGGCGCGATTGTATCGACCTGAGCGGATGCAAACGGAAACGTTGCAGATACAACACAAAAGGCATGGGGCCATCCCCCGCCGATCCGCTTGCAAACCGTTCAAACGAGGCTCTGCTCCAGCCCCTGCAGGAAGATGTCCTTGGGCAGGTCAATGCCAATGAACACCATCTTGCTGGTGCGCGCCTCGCCCTCGGCCCACTGCGGCCCCAGGTCACTGCCCATGAGCTGGTGCACGCCCTGGAAGATCACCTTGCGATCGGTGCCCTTCATGTTCAGCACGCCCTTGTAGCGCAGCATGCGCGGGCCATAGATGTTGACGATGGCGCCCAGAAAATCCTCCAGCTTGGCCGGATCGAACGGACGGTCCGAACGATAGACAAAGCTCTTGACGTCATCGTCGTGATGGTGGTGGTGCCCATGGCCTTCATGGCCATGCTGGTGCGAGGGATGGTTGCACTGCGCGCCCGCATGGTCTTGGTGGTCATGGTCTTGGTGGTCGTGCGCCGCTTCTTCCTCCTTGAGGAAATCCGGGTCGATGTCGAGCTTGGCATTGAGGTTGAAACCCCGCAAATCCAGCACTTCCTTGAGCGGCACCTCGCCAAAATGCACGGCCTTGATGGGCGCGCGCGGGTTCATGTGCCTGAGGCGATGGATCAGCGCCTCGGTTTCCTCGGCGCTCACCAGGTCGGTCTTGGACAGGAATATCTGGTCCGCAAAGCCCACCTGGCGGCGCGCTTCCTGGCGGTCGTCGAGCTGCTGGTGCGCATGCTTGGCGTCCACCAGGGTGATGATGGAGTCGATGAGGTAGGTCTCGGCAATTTCTTCGTCCATGAAGAAGGTCTGCGCCACGGGGCCGGGGTCGGCCACGCCGGTGGTCTCGATCACGATGCGGTCGAATTCCAGCAGGCCCTTGCGCCTTTTGGCGGCCAGCAGCTGCAGGGTTTCGCGCAGGTCTTCGCGGATGGTGCAGCAGATGCAGCCATTGTTCATCTGCACGATCTGCTCCTTGGACTCGGTCACGAGGATGTCGTTGTCGATGTTTTCTTCGCCGAATTCGTTCTCGATGACGGCGATTTTCTGGCCATGGGCTTCGCTCAGCAGGCGCTTGAGCAGCGTGGTCTTTCCGGAACCCAGAAAGCCGGTGAGGATGGTGACGGGAATGAGGGACATGGAGAGCCTTGGGAGATGCAACGGGCCGTGCTGCCCGCTGCCCAATGGTGCGCTGCCGGGGAACCAGACCGTAAAGCGGGTGAGTTTAGCGGGAGAGCAAAGCCCGTGCCGGAGGCTGCCAAACCGGACCGCCTCGGGCAAAGAAGGCAGCATTCATCCCTATGCCGTCGGCGCATCGTCCGCCGCGCGCAGCATGCGCAGGCCGTTGAACACCACGATCAGGCTGGCGCCCATGTCGGCAAACACGGCCATCCACATCGATGCGCCGTTGAACAGCGCCAGGAACAAAAAGACCAGCTTGATGCCCAGCGCCAGGGCAATGTTCTGCCACAGCACGGCACGCGTGCGGCGCGACAGCGCGATGAGCTGGGGAATGCGCCGCAGATCGTCGTTCATGATGACCACATCGGCGGCCTCCATGGCCGTGTCGGTGCCTGCCGCGCCCATGGCGATGCCGATGTCCGCGCGGGCCAGCGCGGGGGCATCGTTGATGCCGTCGCCGACCATCGCCGTGAGGCCATGGCGCGCCTGCAGGGCTTCGATGGCCGCGAGCTTGTCCTGGGGCAGCAGGTTGCCCTGCACCTCATCGAGGCCCGCCTGGGCGGCGATGGTGCGGGCCGTCGCCTGGTTGTCGCCCGTCAGCATCACCGTGGCCACGCCCATCGCGCGCAGCGCGGCCAGCGCCTCACGCGAGCTGTCCTTGATCGTGTCGGCCACGGCAAAAATGGCCAGCACGGCGGCATCCGTTGCCAGCAGCGTCACCGTGCGGCCCTGCGCCTCGTGGGCGGCCAGCCGCGCCTCGATGCCGGCGTTGCACAGGCCACGCTCCTCGATCAGGCGGTGGTTGCCCAGCACCAGCGCCTGCCCGGCGATGCGCGCCTGCACGCCGCGCCCGGGCAGGGCCGTGAAATCCTGTGGCGACCCACCCTGTGCAGCATCCAGCCCCAGGGCAATGGCGCGCGACACCGGGTGGTCGGAATGTCCGGCCAGATCGGCGGCCCAGCGCAGCACCTGCGCCTCTGGCACTGAATCGGGCCCCTGCTGCAGCACCTCGGTCGCCACCAGCCGGGGCCGGCCTTCGGTGATGGTGCCGGTCTTGTCGAACGCAAGGGCCTTGAGCTGGTGGGCGGTTTCCAGATAGACCCCGCCCTTGATGAGAATGCCGCGCCGCGCGGCAGCGGCCAGGCCGCTCACCACCGTGACGGGCGTGGCGATGACCAGGGCGCAGGGGCAGGCAATCACAAGCAGGACCAGCGCCTTGTACAGCGCCTGCGGCCATGCCACACCCATCAGCCAGGGCATCAGCACCGCCACCGCCACGGCCAGCGCAAACACCACCGGCGTATAGCTGGCGGCGAACCTGTCGACGAACTGCTGCGTGGGCGCGCGGCTGGCCTGCGCCTGTTCCACCGCATGGATGATGCGGGCCAGTGTGGTGTTGCCGGCCGTGGCGGTCACCCGCATTTCCAGGGTGCCGGTGTCATTGATGGTGCCGGCAAACAGGGTGTCGCCCGCAGCTTTGTCCACGGGCATGCTCTCGCCCGTGACCGAGGCCTGGTTCACGGCGCTGCGGCCCGCAATGACCACACCGTCGAGCGGCACCCGCGCGCCCGGCCGGATGCGGACCACGGCGTTCAGCGCCACTGCGGCCGCGGCCGTCCGCTGCCAGGCGCCGTCGGGCTGGCGCAGCTCGGCCGTGTCGGGGGCCAGGTCGAGCAGCCCCTTGATGGCGTTGCGCGCCCGGTCCACCGACCGCGCCTCGATGAGCTCGGCGATGGCATACAGCGCCATCACCATGGCCGCTTCGGGCCACTGGCCGATGGCAAAGGCACCGGTCACGGCCACGGTCATCAGCGCATTGATATTGAGCCGCCCGCGCCCCAACGCGGCAAGACCCTTGCGGTAGGTGGAAAAACCGGCCAGCCAGATGGCGGCGGCGGCCAGCGCCATGCCCACCGCCTGGAACACCCGCGTGTCCGGCGCCAGAAACGCCAGCAGCTCGGCGGCCACGGCCAGCCCCAGCGCCAGCCCCAGGCGCGCGAGGCCTTGCGCGCCTGGCAGCTGCCCTTGCGCGGCAACGCCCTCACCCGCACCCTCTTGCGCCAGGGGCTGTGGGTCAAACCCCGCCTGCCGGATGGCCGCCAGGATCTGTGGCAAATCCGACGGCTCTGCATCGATGGCCACCGTGCGGGCGGCCAGCTGAAAGCGCAGGCCACGCAGGCCAGACACGCTCGCCAGCGCGTGGCGGATCTCGCTTTCCTCGGCCGCACAGTCCATGGTGGCAATCCGAAAAACCGCCCCTTGGGTGCTGTGGGTGCTGGTGCTGTGGGTGCCGTGGGTGTCGCCAGGCATGCGGGCTGCCGCGCCCTGCGCAGGGGCGTTGCCGATGGACGCATCGGAGGAACAATGGCCGCATGCATCGGCAGCGGCGGAAGGTCTGTGCGAGGGCGCGCTCATGGTGATTCCTTGCTGGTACCCATGGAAAACGTAATGCCGCTACAAAGCTTGGCAAACAACCATCCGGACCGTGGCGTCAGAGGCTGAGAGTTTTTTTGAGCGCGGGCATGATCAAAAGACTCCCCGCCTCTCAACCCTTGCGCATCACCACCAGTCCCTTGAGGTATTCGCCCTCGGGAAACTCCAGCGTCACCGGATGGTCGGGCGCACTGCCCAGGCGCTCCAGGATGTAGCCATCCACCCCCGCATCGGCGCCTGCCGACGCCACGATCTTGTGGAACAGATCGGCGCTGATGCCGCCCGAGCACGAGAACGTGAACAGCACACCGCCCGGCGTCAGCAGCTGCAGCGCCAACCGGTTGATGTCCTTGTAGGCCCGCGCGGCGCGGTCGGCATGGGCTGCTGTGGGGGCAAACTTGGGTGGGTCGAGCACGATGGCATCAAATTGCTGCCCTTCCTTGAGAAACAGGCGCAGCGAGGCGTTCACATCGGCGTCGAGAAAACTGGCACGGTTCACATCGAAGCCATTGAGCGCCACATGCGCCCGCGCACGCTCGAGTGCGGGGGCGGATGAATCGATCGAGACCACCTGCCCGCCCGGCGCGCCGCCTGCCTTCTCGGCAGCAAGCATGCCCGCCAGCGCGGCCACGCTAAAGCCGCCGGTGTAGCAAAAGCAGTTGAGCACATGCTGAAACCCCAGGCGCTGCGCATAGTCGGCAAAGCGCTTGCGGTTGTCGCGCTGGTCCAGATAGAAGCCGGTCTTGTGGCCTTCGGCGATGTTGAGGGTGAACTGCCACTGGTGTTCGTGGATGGTCAGCTCCACCGGCGGCGCTTCGCCCCCGGCTACCGGCCCACCGCGCAGCCAGCCGGTGGCGGGCTCCAGGCCTTCCAGAGCGCGCACGCTGGCGTCCGAGCGTTCGTACAGCCGGGTGAGGCCGGTTTCGCGCAGCAGCGCATCGGCAATCACCGCTTTCCAGTGCTCGGTGCCGGCACTGGTGAACTGCGCCACCAGCGTGTCGCCATAGCGGTCCACGATCAGGCCGGGCAACCCGTCGGACTCGCCATGCACCAGCCGCACGCCATCGCTTTGCACATCAAAACGGGCTCTTGCAATGATGGATTTTGCGCAAGCAGCTATGAAAAACGGAGCATCAATGCGCTGCGCCTCATCAAAGCTCCATACCCGCGCGCGGATGCGCGACGCGGGGCTGAACGCCGCCCAGGCCAGAAACTGCCCCTCGTGCGACTCCACGCGCACCGTCTCGCCACTGTCGCCGCTGCCTTTGGCGATGGCGCTTTCAAAGATCCAGGGGTGGCGGCGCTGCAGCGAGCGCTCTTTGCCGGGATTGAGTCGAATCGTTTTCATCCGCAGATTGTGCGCGCTCCGCCTTGCCTTGCGGGGCGGACGCACCCGCCCCGCTTATTGATCCGGCCCTTTGATGTATCAACTACCGTTCAGGCTGAGCCCTTCGACCCTTCGACAGGCTCAGGACAGGCCAAGCTCAGGACAGGCCAGGGTGAGGCCAGGCTCAGGGCGATCGGTTCAAACTTCAGCGGGCCGGAGCAATAGAACCTGTTCACGTTCTTACACAACCGTCACGATTCAGCCACATGGGAGCCGTAACATTTGTCTACATCTTTTACAGCACCTCCCACATGTCTGAGACTTCCGCCTATCTGAGCGACTTCCGGCCCCGCTTCCGCCAGCCCAGCGCTGCAGATTTGTGCACCCCGGCCCCCTGCATGACCGCCGAGTCCACCAACGAAAAGGTGCTGGAGACCTTCACGCAGCACCGCGAACTGATCAGCCTGCCGGTGGTGGAGGGCCACCAGCCCATCGGCCTGATCAATCGCGACATCTTTCTTTCTCAGATCAGCAAACCATTTCGCCTGGAACTGTACGGCCGCAAGAGCTGCATCGCCTTCATGGACAAGGAGCCGCTGATCGTCGATGCCTCCATGGACATCGAGGCGCTGACTTTCAAGGCCGTCGAGTTCGGCGAAAAAGCCTTGTCCGACGGTTTCATCATCACGCGCAACAACGAGTTTGCCGGTGTGGGCAGCGGCCTGCAGCTCATGCGCGCAGTGGCCGACATTCAGGCCGCGCGCAATCGTCAGATCATGCACAGCATCGAGTACGCCAGCGTGATTCAGCAGTCTGCCCTGCGCAGTTCGCGCGAAATTCTGTCGCTTGCCTGCCCGGATGCTGATCTGGTCTGGGAGCCTCGCGATGTTGTGGGCGGTGACTTCTACCAATTCAGCGTCGATGACGGCGGCTGGTTTGCCACCGTGGCGGATTGCACGGGACACGGGGTTCCGGGTGCCTTCATGACCCTGATCGCCTCCAGCAGCCTGAGCCAGGCGATCAAGGAAAAGGGGCCGCGCGACCCCGCCGCTTTGCTCGCCATCGTCAATCGCAGCATCAAGCAGATGCTGGGCCAGATCGGCGGCCAGGACGGCACACCGGGCTCTGACGATGGCATGGATGCGGCCTGCTTCTGGTATGAGCCCGGCACCCGCCAGATGGTTTTTGCCGGAGCCCGCCTGTCGTTGTTCGTTCTGCGCCCCGGCGCCGACAAAGTGGACCTGGTCGAAGGCCAGCGCAAGGGCGTGGGCTATGTGGACAGCGAGCTCGACTACGCCTGGCGGAACGTGGTGGCGGACCTGCCTGCGGGCAGCCTGGTGTTCGTCACCACTGATGGGCTGGTGGACCAGGTGGGTGGCCCGCGCGCCATCGCCTTTGGCAAGCGCCGTCTGTCTGAGCTTTTGCTGGGCCTTGCAAGCAGCACCCCGGCGCAGCTCAATCGCGATGTGCTCGCCGCATTGCAGGAATGGCAGGGCGAACACCATCGCCGCGACGACGTGACGTTTTTCTGTTTTCGTACCTGAAGAGACCTCGAATGATCCGCTCTGCCGTTGCCAAGGAATATGGCACCTTCTTCAACCTGGCGCGGGAGCACCAGGTCATTTTTTACTATGTGGGCTATTTCTCGCAAAACATCGTCGCCGCCATGGCAGAGGCGGTGAAATTGCAGCTCGAGAGTGCGGGCGTGGCCAGCCCGACGCGGCGCAAGCTGTTTTCGTCCTTTGTCGAAATGGCACAGAACATCATCCACTACTCGTCCGATGCACTCACCCCTCCCAGCCAGGACAATGGCGAACTTCGCCACGGCTCGGTCTGCATCCGGCGCGAGGACGATGGCAGCTTTCTGTTGTTATGTGCAAATCCCGTCCACCCCGAGACTGGCGACGAGTTGCGCGCCAAGCTGGAAACGCTGACCAGCATGACGCCCGAAGAAATCAGGCAGGCCTATCGCATGACGCTGCGCGAGGAAACGCCCGAGGGCAGCAAGGGCGCCGGCATGGGCCTGCTCACCATGGCCCGGGATGCGCGGGAACCCCTGGAATTTGATTTTGCCCCGGCCGGGAGCGCCAACGGATCCGCGGTTTTCTATCTGAAGGCAGCGATCTGAACGGCTGGCCCCATAACGAACAGAAAGCACGCATGAACAACCTCTACATTGCCCCCACCCCCAGCTCCCCGGAAGTGGACTTTCGGTTTGACACCCGCACATTGAGCCTGCGCGGCGAGTCCTACCCCGAGAATGCTGCCGCTTTCTACAGCCAGGTCATCGAGCGCCTGAAGGAGTACCTTGGCACATTGCAGGAAAGCAGGGTCGAAGTGAATATCGCCCTGGCGTACTTCAACAGCTCCAGCACCAAGATGCTGTTCAATCTGATTGCGGCGCTCGACGAGGCGGCGCAAGCCGGCAACCACATTGCCCTCAACTGGTACCACGATGAGGAAGACGACACCATCTTCGAATTCGGGCAGGAACTCTGCGAGGATTTTCCGGCCATCGACTTCGTCAGCCGTCCGGTGAGAGCCGCCTGAATGGACACCGCCAAACCAGCGCCAGATCTTTTCGAGGCCGAGCACCGGTCGATGCTGGATGCCCGTGCCGCCTACGAGGCGGCAACGCTGGCACAGGGTGGCGCCTGCCACCAGGCGCTGGGCGATCTGCTGGCAGCCTATGAGCGCCTGCTGCGCGAGACGCGCCGCCTGGTGCGCCGCAGCGACCGCGCCGAGCTGGAGATGACCCTGCTCAACCAGCGCCTGCAAGACCTGGCCACAGAACTCGAATACCGCGCCACGCACGACCCGCTGACGGGCGTGCTCAACCGCGCTGCCATCATCGAGCGCGTCAATCAGCACGCCCGGCAACAAGACCTGGCCCTGATCGTGCTGGACATCGACTATTTCAAACGCATCAATGACAGCTTTGGCCACCCCGTGGGGGACACTGTCATTCTGGGTGTCGTGGACTGCCTCAAGGCCGTCATGCCCCCCGACGCCCAGATTGGCCGCGTCGGCGGGGAAGAATTCACCGTGCTCCTGGCGCAGCGGGAAGCGCCAGCGTCGGAGCAGGTTGCGCAGGCAATGCGCAAGGCCATCGAGACCCGCGAATTCGGCCTCCCCGATGGCAGCCAGATCACGGCCAGCTTCGGCGTGAGCCAGTTGCCCCGCGGCGGCTGTTTCGATGACGCCTACGGGCTTGCCGACGAAGCCTTGTACGTCGCCAAACGTGGCGGTCGCAACCAGGTGGTGC
>WOZN01000136.1 GCA_011620245.1 Acidovorax sp. | reverse complement strand
ATCACTGGCCGCTTTCATGCCGAACGCGACATGGGACACCCGCCCTGGCACCCGGCGCAGGCGGCACGGTACTTTCCTGCAGACGCTGCCGGGGCGCGGTGCTACAAAGACCATGGCGCGATCTCCCCGCGTCGCCTTGCTGTACGCTGTGCCCATGCCCCATCGGAGCTTTTTTATGCCAGCATCCCGCCGCCTCAAGATTGGCCTGTCGGCCTGCTTCCAGCATGCCGATTCCACCCGCCCGCTGTTCACTGGCAAGACGCTGCAGTATGTCGAGCAATCCATCGCCCACTGGCTCATGTCGGCCGGTGCAATGGTGGTCATGGTGCCCTGTCCCACCGGAGTGACGGCACGCGGCGACGTGACGCTGGACCATTATGCCGAGTGGCTGGACGGTATCGTCATGCACGGTGGCGCCGACGTCTGGCCGGGCAATTACGGCGAGGAACCCCTGCGCGAGGAATGGGTGGGCGACCGCGTGCGCGACCTGTATGACCTGGCCGTCGTGAAAGCGTTTGCCCAGGTTGGCAAACCCATTTTTGGTGTCTGCCGGGGCCTGCAGTTGATCAACGTGGCGTTTGGCGGGGCGCTCTACCAGGATTTGCAGACCCAGCACCCGGGTGCGCTGCAGCACCGCAACGCCACGGCCTACGACCAGCATTTCCACGACATCCACATCGTGTCCGGCACGCATCTGGCGCAGCTGTATCCGGACAAGCCGCGTGCGCGCGTCAACAGCATCCACCACCAGGGCATCAAACGGGTGGCGCCGGATTTCATTGTCGAAGCCTGGAGTGAACCCGACGGCGTGCCCGAAGCGATCCGCCTGAAAGCGGCGCCTGGGCGCGGCTACATCGCCGCCACGCAGTGGCACCCCGAGTTTCACCAGATCGGCTCGGACACCCTGGACAACACTGCGATCCTCAACGACTTTCTGGCCGCCTGCAGCGCCGCCAAGGTGCGCGCGTCCATGCCCGGCCTGAGCCCGCGGCGCATCCGCGACCACGCCGCGCGCCTGCTGCGCCAGGCGCTGCTGCGGCGCCATTGACGATCTGCATCGGCAGGCCTGTTCTGGCCTTGGCCCCGCAGGCATCAATGCTGGTGGCCGTGCGCCCCGTGCACATGGCGGTGGGCGATCTCTTGCGCCGTCGCAGCGCGCACGGCAGTGACCTTGCAGCTGAAAGTCAGCGCCTGGCCCGCCAGCGGGTGGTTGCCGTCCAGGTGCACTTCGGGCCCCTTGATCTTGACCACGTTGAACACCTGCGGCTGGCCGTCGGCGCCCACGCCCTGCAACTGGCCGCCCACCTTCACGCCCGGCGGGAACTCTGCCCTGGGAATGGCGCGCACCAGGCTTTCGTCGCGCGCGCCAAAGGCGTCTTCCACGGCGAGGTCGAGCGTGGTGCTGAAGCCCACGGCCTGGCCTTCAAGCGCGGCTTCGACCTTGGGGAAGATGTTTTCATAGCCGCCGTGCAGGTAGGCCATGCTGCCCGCATCGAGCGGCTTGCCTTGGGGCGTGGTGACCTTGTAGGTGATGGTGACGGCGGCGTCTTTGGTGATGTTCATGGCGTTGTTCAAGGGGGCTGCGCGGGGCCGTGCATGATGCAAGCCGGCACCGCCGCGCGGTTCAAAATCACGAATTGTCCACGAGGCGCCTGCCGCGCGCCGCGGCAGGGGGTCAGGCCGCGGCCGCAGGCGCGGCAGCCTCGCCGGGCCGCTCTTCATCGGCCTGGCCCGGGTAGCGCGCAAAACGCCGCGCCTCGGTGCCGTGCACTGGGTCCTGCTCAGGCCAGGGCCAGCCGCCGAACCGGGTGCGGCGGTAGTCGTTCATGGCCTGCATGATCTCAGCCTGCGTGTTCATCACGAAGGGGCCGTACTGCGCCACGGGTTCGCCAATCGGCTGGCCTTGCAGCAGCAGGCATTCCACGGGCGTGGCGCCGGTGTTGGTCAGCAGCCAGTCCTGCCCCGCCACCACCTCCAGCGCGGCGTGCCGGCCCATGTCCTGCGGGCCCACGCGCAGGCTGTCGCCCACAAAGAAGTACAGCATGCGGCGCGTGCCCTGGCCTTTTGCGGCCGGCAGCGTCCATTGCGCGCCGGGCTCCATGCGCATTGTCCAGATGGCCACGTCGCCCTCGGGCTGCGAAGCCCATGATTCGGGCGGCGGCGCCAGCGGCGCAGGGGCACCCGGCAAGGCACCGGTCACCACCGTCACCGTGGTGGCCCGGCCTGCCGCGTCGTGGTGCACCAGGCGCGGAATGCGCTCGTTCCACAGCATGGTGAAGTGGGGCTCCACCATCTTGTTGCGCGCGGGCAGGTTCAGCCAGATCTGGAACAGCTCCAGCGGGTTGGGCCCGGTGGCGTTGAGCAGCGGGAACATTTCCGAGTGCACGATGCCCTTGCCCGCCGTGACCCATTGCACATCGCCGCCACCAAAGCGCGCGGCCGCGCCCAGCGAGTCGCAATGGTCGATGAACCCCTTGCGCACCAGCGTCACGGTTTCAAAGCCGCGGT
>WOZN01000260.1:10180-11762 GCA_011620245.1 Acidovorax sp. | reverse complement strand
AGATTTCATGCGGCTTGTCAAGGAATACAAAGCGGTCAACTGCCGTTTTTAGGTTCATGGATGGAGCTCTTCGCGCAATGCCACCGCGTCGCCCGCCTCGACCTGTTCGAGCTCGTCGGCGCTGATCATGCTGTCGGCCGGCACCAGCAGCATTTCAGGCTTGTGGCGGCGCCGGTCCACGGCCTCGATCAGCAGGCCCGCGGTGACGGCAGCGGCAATGGCCACCAGGATGTTGAGCTTGAGCGGCAGGGCAAAGGCGGCAATGGCGGCTGTGGCGGCCACCCCCGTGGCCAGCCAGGTGGCACGGTCGAACAGCAGCGACAGCAGCACCCCCAGCAGCGCCAGCACACCGGCAAAACCGAGCCCCCAGGACAGCGGCACGGCATTGGCCAGCAGGATGCCGGCAATCGACGGCAACTGCCAGGCCAGCCAGTTGGTGGTTGCGGCGCCCCAGAAATAGGGCAACTGATCGGGTGCGGGCTGCAGCGCCGGAAAGCGCTTCATGAAGGACACGAAGATCACGTCGCCGCTGAAGTAGCCAATGGCCAGGCGCTGGCGCAAGGGCAGGTGTGCAAAATAGCTGCGCCACAGGCTGCTGAAGATCACGAAGCGCAGGTTCACGCAAGATGCCGTGAGCCACACCACCCACAGCGGCGCGCCAGTGGCCAGCAGTGGAAGCACGGCCAGCTGCGCGCTGCCGGCATATACCAGCAGCGACATGAAAATTGCCATGGACACCGGCATGCCGCTTTTGACCATGGCCACGCCCGTCACCAGCCCCCAGGCGGCGATGCCCAGCGAGGTGCCGGCCATGTCGGTGATGGCCAGGCGGAACGCCGGGTGGCGCACGGTCTGGCGGACCGTCTGCAGGCTCATGGGGTTGTCGGCGCGTGGGCGGGCGCTGGCGCTTTTGCGTCCCCCAGCACCATGCCGGGCTGCAGCGGGAAGCCGCGCAGAAACTCGCAGGCCGGCAAGCGCTTGCCGCCGGCCCGCTGCAGGCTGGTCAGGCGCAGGGCATCTTCGCCGCAGGCCACGAGCACGCCGGCGTTGTCTATGGATAAAATCTGGCCGTAGCGCTTATCTGGCGTGCGCTGATAGCTATGAATTTCATAGTCCCAGAGTTTGATGGTCTCTGTGCCCAGCGTGGTGCTCGCTCCAGGAAAAGGATCGAAGGCGCGGATTTGCCGGCCGATCACCTGCGCCGGCAGCGACCAGTCCACTGCGCTTTCGGCTTTCTCGATCTTGTGGGCATAGGTCACGCCCTGCGCTGGCTGCGCCACCGGGTGCAGGCCACCGCAGGCGGCCAGCTCCAGGGCCTCGACGATCAGCCGTCCGCCCATGTCGGCCAGGCGGTCGTGCAGTGAAGCGGTGGTGTCGCGGGGGCCAATCTTCAGCTTTTCGGTCAGCAGCATGGCGCCGGTGTCCAGGCCGGCATCCATCTGCATGATGGTGACCCCCGTCTCTGCATCACCCGCTTGAATGGCGCGGTGGATGGGGGCAGCGCCGCGCCAGCGCGGCAGCAGGCTGGCGTGGATGTTCAAACAACCCAGACCATGGGCCCCCACGCTCCCCGCTGCGCGTG
>WOZN01000260.1:0-10080 GCA_011620245.1 Acidovorax sp. | reverse complement strand
GTTCGCTGCCCCCCGAGGGGGCTTTCGCGCCTTCGGGCGGCCGTGCGGCGCTCATCAGGGCCCCCACGCTCCCCGCTGCGCGTGGTTCGCTGCCCCCCGAGGGGGCTTTCGCGCCTTCGGGCGGCCGTGCGGCGCTCATGGCATCCAGCACCCACTGCGGCAGGATCAGGCCGTAGGCCGCCACCACCATGGCATCGGCCTGTGCGGCCAGCAGCGCGGCACGGGCGGCTGCGGCGTCTTCGGGAAACTTGCCGTCCAGGCGCAGGCTGCGGGGCTGGGCCACCGCAATGCCATGCTCCAGCGCATATTGCTTGACGGGCGAGGCCTGCAGTTTCATGCCCCGGCCCGCAGGGCGGTCGGGCTGGGTGAGGACGAGGGGGATGGTGAACCCGGCGTTCAGCAGGCGCTGCAATGCGACGCGGGCGAATTCGGGGGTTCCGGCAAAGATGATTTTCATGAAGAAGGGCCGGGCGGCGGCGGTCAGAAATCCCTGTCGTCGTCCGGGGGCTGGTCATCGGTGAAGACCAGCTGGCGCACCGTGCCGGCGCGGTCGATGTGGATATGCGCCAGGCGCGGTTCGTAGTCGTCCATGAACCGGTAGGTCCAGACGTCGCCGTCAAAGCGGGCCACCCGCTCGATCAGCGTCGGCGGGCCGAAGGTGCGCTCCACGTCGGCCCGGCTCCATTGGTTCAGGGCAATGCCCGAGAAACGGGCGAAGGTCAGCACCTGTTCGACGCGTTCAAGGCGGCCGGCGGCATCAAAGTCCAGGTGAAATACCTGGCGGCCGGCCGGCAGGGTGGAATAGAGCAGGCGTTCTCCGCCGCTTTCCAGCGCAGTGGCGCTGTATGGTGCGCCCAGCCGCGCCACCACCTCGGCGCGCGCGGCGCCGGGTTTTTCCCGGTCGGGCGAGGCGCAGGCCGACAACAGGCCGCACAGGGCCAGCGCAGCGGCGCCGGCCCGCAAGTGGCGTAATGTGCGGGTGTTCATTCATGTGCCTCGCGTTGCTGCTTGAGCATCTTGGTCTTGATGCGGTTGCGCTTGAGGGGCGAGAGGTATTCCACAAACACCTTGCCCATGAGGTGGTCCATTTCATGCTGGACGCAGACGGCCAGCAGGCCTTCGGCTTCGAGGGTGCGTGACTGCCCCTGGGCGTCCAGGGCGCGCACATGCACGGCCGCTGCACGCTCGACGCCGTCGTAGATGCCAGGCACCGAAAGGCAGCCCTCGTCGCCCACATGCTTATCCGGGCTGGCCCAGACAATCTCGGGGTTGATCAGCACCAGCGGCTCGTTGCGTTCCTCGGAGACATCGATGACCACGAGCCGCTCGTGCACGTCGATCTGCGTGGCCGCCAGGCCGATGCCGTGGGCGTCGTACATCGTGGCGAGCATGTCCGAAACCAGCGCCTGGATGCGGGCATCCACGGTCTGAACCGGTTGGGCGACCTTGTGAAGACGGGGGTCCGGATAGCAGAGAATGGGAAGAATTGCCATGGATATGGGTGAAAGCTGTCGCTATTTTCGCCACTTTTGGCCCGCGCTGCAGCCACCGGCCGCAATATTCGTTGCCCAATCAAGGGCTTGAGCAGAGAATCTCAGATCGTTTGTAACCATGACTTACGCAAAACGGGCTCAGGCAAGCCGCCTGTCAAAAAGGCACTTCCCGCTGTGGCATCCTTATTTGCGTAAGTCCCAGTAACGTATCTGCCTGGCGGCTTGCATTGCCCAATCGACCGCGGCGCCAGAGAGGGGGCGTTTCACAATGCATCAAAAAAGGAACAGCATGACGGCATCCACCAGCGTGTGGCGAACCGCCCTGGGCGCATCGACAGTACTGGCCGGCGCTTTGCTTGCCACTGCGGCCCAGGCGCAGAACTACCCGGTTTTGAGTGGCCAGCGGGCCACGGCGCAACAGGTGGCCGAGCGTGGTGTTCCTCTTTCTGAACTGGCGCCGTCGGCGCCCGACACCTATGTCGTGAAACGTGGCGACACGCTCTGGGGTATTTCGGGCATGTACCTCCAGCGCCCGTGGCGCTGGCCCGAGCTGTGGGGCATGAACCTCAAGGCCCTGCCCAATCCCCATCTGATCTTTCCGGGGCAGATGCTGTATCTGGACAAGGCCGGCGGCTATGCACGCCTTCGCACCAGCGCCTCCGATGCCCCTGAAACGGTGCGGGTGTCGCCGCGCGTGCGCAGCGACAGCCTGGCCGACAGCGCCTTGCCGACGCTCAAGCCCCACCTCATCGAGCCCTTCCTGGCGGAGCCGCTGGTGGTGGACGCCGAATTGCTGCAGCGCGCGCCGCGCATCGTGGCCACGGTGGACGAGCGCGTGCTGATGGCCGACGGCGACCGGGCCTATGCCCGGGGCGATGCCTCCAGTCCGCTGCGGGTGGAACCAGGGGCGCCCCGCCATTACCGGGTGTTCCGGGATGCCATCGCCCTCAAGGATCCGTTGACGGGTGAAATCCTGGGCTACGAAGCGCAGTATGTCGGCAAGGCAGAGCTGGTGCGGGGCGAGGCGGTGGAAGAAACGGCCAATGGCAAGGGTGGCATTGCTTACGACTATGTGCCCGCCACCGTGGAACTGACGGCGACCAAGGAAGAGGTTCGCGCGGGCGACCGGCTGCTGCCGGCACCGGCGCGCGCCTTTGTCAGCTATACACCGCGTGCCCCCCAGATGGAGGTCGATGCGCGGGTGGTCTCGATCTATGGCGGCAACTCGGTGTCCTACGCGGCGCAGAACCAGGTCATCGCGATCAACCGGGGCACGCGGGACGGCATGGAGGCCGGCCAGGTGCTCCATATCCTGACCAAGGGCGACCATATGAAGGACGGCACGGACGCTGCGAAGACGGTGATCAAGCTGCCCAGCGAGCGCAATGGCCATGTCATGGTGTTCCGCACCTTCGACCGTGTTTCCTACGCCTTGATTCTGGAAATCCGCACCGGCGTGCGGGTGGGTGATCGCCTGGTCAACCCCGAATAAGGATGGAATCGGAGCCCGTGCGGTTGCCTGGGGGACGAGCCCCTCTCGGCCCCATCCCAGCCATCGACCGCGATGAACTCGCCGGCTGGTTGCGTCTGACGCTGACACCGGGCGTTGGCAACGGCACCGCCCGCCGCCTTCTGGCGGCCTTTGGCCTTCCTGCGGCCATTTTCCAGCAGTCCGAGGCCGCGCTGGCGCAGTGCGTCACGCCCGCGCAGGCGCAGGCCCTGCGGCAGCTTCCGGCGGACTTCGCGCAGCAACTGGAGGCCACCTGGACGTGGCTCCAGGGCCCGGCGCCCGAAGGGGCCGCACGGGTTTTCCTGACGCTGGGCGATGCGCGCTACCCGCAGGCCCTGCTCGACACGGAAGACCCTCCGCTGGTGCTGTATGGCATGGGGTCTGAAGCGATATGGGCCGCCAACCCTTTTCCCGCTGGCCGGTGCCTGGCGATCGTGGGCAGCCGCAATCCCACCGCGCAGGGCGCTGAAAACGCGCGGCAGTTTGCGCGCGCACTGCATGCGGCGGGGCTGACCATCGTGTCCGGACTGGCGCTGGGGGTGGATGCAGCAGCCCATGAGGGGGCGCTGGACAGCGCGGTGGCAGGTGCCACCTGTCCCGCCACGATTGCGGTGGTGGGAACGGGGCTCGACAGGGTGTACCCCCGCCAGAACCTGGGGCTGGCCAGGCGCATCGCCGCCCATGGCATCCTGGTCAGCGAATATCCCCTGGGCACACCACCACTGGCTGCGAATTTTCCCAAGCGCAACCGCATCATTGCAGGCCTTTCGCAGGGAACGCTGGTGGTGGAAGCGGCATTGGCATCGGGCTCGCTGATCACGGCCCGGCTGGCGGCGGAGCAGGGGCGTGAAGTGTTCGCCATTCCGGGCTCCATCCATGCGCCGCAGTCGCGCGGATGCCATGCCCTGATACGGCAGGGCGCCAAGCTGGTGGAGTCGGCGCAGGACGTGCTGGAAGAACTCCAGCTTCCCGTGCCAGGTGCTGCGCCGAAGCCTGCCACCCCCGGCACGGCCCCGGCCGCACCGCCCGAAAGTGCGCTGCTCCAGGCGATGGGGTTTGATCCGGTGGGGCTCGATGCCCTGATGGCGCGCACGGGCATGGACACCGCTGCCATGCAGGTGCAGCTGCTGGAGCTGGAGCTGGCCGGTGTCGTGGCCCGGCTGCCGGGCGGCCTGTTTCAGCGCATGGGCAGCGCCTGAACCGGGCTGGTCCGCGTACTGCCAGGGTCAGCCAGGGCCAGCCCGGGTCAGCCCAGCAGCCGCTCCGGATTGGCGTCCAGCTTGGCCAGCGCGTCGCGGGTTGCGCGCAGGGTGATGCCTTCCTCGTCCTGTGCCACCAGCAGCCCGGATTGCAGGTAGGCCGCCAGTCGGCGCAGCTGGATGAGGTAGCTGCTGCCGTTCGTGGCGGCAAAGAGGTGCAATTGCTTGCGCTGGCTCTGCCAGGCGTATTGCACCTGCGCCGACGATCCATTGTGGTCCAGGGTGAACCATGTGCCCCGCTGCAGTTCCTGGGCCCAGGCCACCATGGCATCGTCCACCGGCGCCCCGTTGTCGGCGATGACGTGGATGGAGGACGCATCGATGCCGAGCATCATTTCGATGTTGTCGGCATTGAGCGGCATGTCGCCCAGCGCGGCATCCCCGATGAAGTCTTCCAGGTTGGCCAGGCGCTTGGCCATGGCGTCGATGTGGGACTGCGGAATCGAAGCCGTCTTGGACAGGAAGGCATCGGCCAGGGTATCGGTCAAAACCTTGATCTGGGCGTCCTGCGCGGCTCCGTCGATTCCCATCAACGCCAGACCCTGGCGCAGGCGTTGCAGCAGGCCCGGCAGGCTCTGGATGACCTGCGCCCGGTCACTGCGATGGGGTTTGGCGCTGGCCGCCCAGACCAGATCGGCCGCAGTGCGCTTGTAAGTGACGGTGTCGGCGTGCTGCGGGCCCTCGCGCACGGCCGAGAGGGCCAGCACCTCGGCCCAGGTCTTGAAGAGAAACTCCCGAATCTCCTCGCGCACCGGCATGTCGCGCAGCATGGTGCGCAGTTCGATCGTGTACTGGATGGCCAGCGTTTCCCTCTGCTCCACCTGCTGCGCCACGCTCACGAGACGCGACGTGGCCTGTTTCTCGGTCAGGAACTTCGACAGGAATTTTTCGAATTCGTCGTACACCAGCTGAAAGACCCGCCGCCCGGTTTCGGGGTATTGCTCGATCACCTGCACCACGCGGCGAATTTCCGCCTGCAGGGCGCTGCCATTGATCGTGGTGGCATCAAACCCCATGACGCACGCCCCCATGCGGTCAATGAGCTGGCGCGCCGGGTGGGCGATGTTGCTGAAGAACTCTGGCTCCGCCAGTGCCACGCGCAGCACCGGCACCTGCAGGCGTGCAAACCACACGCGCACGGCCGGGGGAATGCGGTCCTCGGCCAGAATGCTCTGAAACATCAGCGCCACCACCTCGATGATGGCTTTTTCTCCTGCCGTGGCGGCCTTCTTCTTCAACTCGGTGGAGCGCTCCCGTACCGTGCCCGCCAGTTGCACCACCGCGGCAGGGCTGTAGTCTTCGATGAGCGTGGCCATGCCGCTGTAGCAGGTGTCCGCCTGGATGCGGTAGGCCGTGAGGGCATACGCCAGCGCCGCCGATACGGGCGGTGCATTGACCAGGTCAAAGCCGGTGGCGGGCTGGGTGAGTAGCCGCCGCAACTGCCCCATGACGCCCTGCGCCCGCTGGCGTGCACGCGACAGGGGCGTCATGCCGGGGGCAAAGACGGCTCCCATTCCCTGTTGCTGTGCCTGCCTCGGCGGCGCTGCAGGTGCTGCGGCCATGGCCTGCCGGCTTTGCGCCAATGCCTGCGATGCAAGCCCGCCCGTCCCGGCATCACTGCCTGTCACTGCACCACCCTCGGTCCGGCGCACGCGAGCGCGCAGGTCGTTTTGTGGCGTGATGCCCTGCTCCACATAGAACGCGTTCACGGTCTGGTACTGCTTTTGCAACAGGTTGGCCAGGTCGCGCTGCAGGGGGTCCACCACGGTCAGCAGGTCCGTGCGTGGCAGGCCGGCCTTGCACCATTGCTCGACGACGATCAGGCAGACAGATTCGGGGCGAAGAATGTCATTGCTGCCCAGGTCCTGGCCTTCCAGCGACTGGGTTCGCTGCCGTACCGTATCGAGCTGGTGGCTGACCTGTTCCGTGATCGTGAGCGCCATGCGGGAGGCGGCGATCTTGTTTTCCACCACGTCGTCGCTGAGCAATTCGAATTCGCCGCCAGCGGCTCGGGTGTCGCGTGCCGTGCTGATATGGGGGGCCAATGCCTCGTGCAGGGCATTGTCCATGTGCGCCACCCAGTCGCTGTGGTGCTGCTGGTACAGCTGCCAGGCATCGCGCCGCGACTGCATCTCGCGTTGCGTGCCGGTCTGGGACATCAGCTGGGTCAGAAAATCCAGAACCGTCTTGTCCAGGTCAGGCAGCCCGGCGCAGACTCCTTCCACAAACTTCTGGCGCGCCTGGCGGGCCAGGCGGCGCTGAGGAACGGAAAGGGGTGCGGACATACATCATCGATAGTAGTGCGTCAGACCGTGGCCCCTGCGTTGGGATCGTTCGGGTCTTCGTCCTTCCTGGTCACCTTGACCAGGTCTTCCCGCTTCACGCCCAGCCACATCGCAATGGCCGCCGCCACGAACACCGACGAATAGATGCCGAACAGGATGCCGATGGTCAGCGCCAGCGCGAAATAATGCAGGCTCGGGCCGCCGAAGAAGAACATGGACAGCACCATCGCCTCGGTGGAGGCGTGGGTGATGATGGTGCGGCTCATCGTGCTGGTGATGGCATGGTCGATCACCTCGTGGGTGCTCATCTTGCGGTATTTGCGGAAGCTCTCGCGGATCCGGTCGAAGATCACGACCGACTCGTTGACCGAGTAGCCCAGCACCGCCAGCACGCCGGCCAGCACCGAGAGCGAGAACTCCCACTGGAAGAACGCGAAGAAGCCCAGGATGATCACCACGTCGTGCAGGTTGGCGATGATGGCCGCGACGCCGAACTTCCACTCGAAGCGCAACGCCAGGTAGATCACGACGCCCACGACCACCATGGCCAGCGCCATGAGGCCGCCATGCACCAGCTCCTCGCCCACCTGTGGGCCCACGAACTCGGTGCGCCGCAGCGTCACGGCCGGATCGGCCGCCTTCAGCGCGGCAATCACCTGCTCGCTTTGCTGGGCAGAAGTCACGCCCTTTTGCACGGGCAGGCGGATCATCACGTCGCGCGCGGTGCCGAAGTTCTGCACCTGCACGTCGGAGTAGCCCAGGCCCGAGACTGTCTCGCGGACCTTGGCCAGCTCGGCCGGCTGGCTGTAGGCCACTTCCATGACTGTGCCGCCGGTGAACTCCACCGACAGGTGCAGGCCGCGCGTGAGCAGGAAGAACACGGCCAGCGCAAAGGTGATGAAGGAAATCGCGTTGAAAACCAACGCGTGCTTCATGAAGGGGATGTCTTTTCTGATGCGGAAAAACTCCATGATCTTTATTCCTTGTCCGGAGTTTTCTGAGAGGGCGCATATGCGCAACGCGCATGTGATGCCAGAGCTAAAAATTCCATGGCCGCAGTCCTTTAGTTCGTTTTGGCCACGGCGGTGTCGGGCTCGGGCTTCCACACCTGACCGATCGACACGCTCTTGAGCTTCTTCTGGCGGCCGTACCACAGGTTCACGAGGCCGCGCGAGAAGAACACGGCCGAGAACATGCTGGTCAGGATGCCGATGCAGTGCACCACGGCAAAGCCGCGCACGGGGCCGGAGCCGAAGGCCAGCAGCGCCAGGCCCGCGATCAGCGTGGTGACGTTCGAATCCAGGATGGTGGCCCAGGCGCGCTCGTAGCCCGCATGGATGGCCGCTTGGGGCGACATGCCGTCGCGCAGTTCCTCGCGGATGCGCTCGTTGATCAGCACGTTGGAGTCGATGGCCACGCCCAGGGCCAGGGCCATGGCGGCGATGCCGGGCAGCGTGAGCGTGGCCTGCAGCATCGACAGGATGGCCAGCAGCAGCAATACGTTCACCGACAATGCCAGGGTGGAAAACACGCCAAACAGCCGGTAATACACGCACATGAAGACGGCGATGGCCGCCAGGCCCCACACCACGCTGTGGATGCCGCGCGCAATGTTGTCGGCGCCCAGGCTGGGGCCGATGGTGTATTCCTCGATGATCTCCATGGGTGCGGCCAGCGAGCCGGCGCGCAGCAGCAGCGCCGTGTCGTTGGCCTCGGCCGTCGTCATGCGGCCCGAGATCTGCACGCGGCCGCCGCCGATTTCGCTGCGGATCACGGGGGCCGTGACCACCTCGCCCTTGCCCTTTTCAAACAGCACGATGGCCATGCGTTTGCCGATGTTTTCGCGCGTGATGTCGCGGAAGATGCGCGAGCCCTTGGCGTCCAGCGTGAGGTTGACGGTGGGCTCCCGGGTCTGGCCGTCGAAGCCCGGCTGCGCGTCGGTGAGGTTTTCGCCGGTCAGGATGACCTGCTTTTTCACGATGACCGGCTGGCCGCTGCGGTCCAGGTAGCGCTCGGAGCCAAACGGCACGGGGCCCCGGCCGGCTTCTGCCGAGCGCGCTTCGGCGCCTTCGTCCACCAGACGCACTTCCAGCGTGGCCGTGCGGCCCAGGATGTCCTTGGCCTTGGCGGTGTCCTGCACGCCGGGCAACTGCACCACGATGCGGTCCATGCCCTGCTGCTGGATCACGGGCTCGGCCACGCCCAGTTCGTTGATGCGGTTGTGCAGCGTGACCATGTTCTGCTTGAGCGCCTGTTCCTGCACGCGGCGCGTGGCCACGGGCTTGATGGTGGCGCGCAGCCGGAACTCGCTGCCCTCGGGCATGCTGGCGACCTGCAGGTCGGTGAACTGGTCGGCGATCACGTTGCGCACGGCCGTGAGCGTGGCCTCGTCGCGCACCTTGATGTCGATGGCCTGGCCGTCGCGGCTGATGCCGCCGTGGCGGATGTTCTTGTCGCGCAGCGCGGTGCGGATGTCGCCCGCGTACGCCTCGGCCTTCTTGGCCAGGGCCGCCTGCATGTCCACCTGCAGCATGAAGTGCACGCCGCCGCGCAGGTCCAGCCCCAGGTACATGGGATTGGCGTGCAGGGCCTTGAGCCACAGCGGCGAGCGCGAGACCAGGTTCAGCGCCACGATGTACGAGGGGTCGTTGGCGTCCGGCACCAGGGCCTTCTGGATCGCATCCTTGGCCTTGAGCTGGGTGTCGGGCGTGTCGAAGCGCGCGCGCACCGAGTTGCCCTCCAGCGCCACGAAGTCGGGCGTCACGCCCGCAGCCTTGAGCGCCTCTTCCACCCGCTGCTGCACGGCGGCGTCCACCTTCACGGTAGCCTTGGCCGACGAGACCTGCACCGCAGGCGCCTCGCCGAAGAAATTGGGCAGGGTGTACAGGGCCCCCACCAGCAGCACGATCACCAGGATCGCGTATTTCCAGACCGGGTAACGGTTCATGATCGCGCTCTTATCTCACAGACAGCTTCAAAGGGCGGCAGGCCTGATGCCCGCCGCGGCCAGCCCGCAGGCCTGGCAACTTACTTGACCGTGCCCTTGGGCAGCACCTGCGTCACGGCGCTGCGCTGGACCTGCACTTCCACGCCGCTGGCGATCTCGATGTACAGGAAACCTTCGGACAGGCGCGTGACCTTGCCGATGATGCCGCCGGCCGTGACCACTTCATCGCCCTTGGCGATGGCTTCGATCATGGCGCGATGTTCCTTCTGGCGCTTCATCTGGGGGCGGATCATGACGAAATACAGCACCACGAACATCAGCACCAGAGGCAGCATGCCCGTGAGCGAGGACATGATGCCACCGCCACCAGCGGCGGCGGCAGGAGCGGTCTGGGCGAAAGCAGAAGAAATAAACACGGACGGACTCCACAATGGATGGTCAAAATTCAGAAAAACCGCCAGAGGCGAGCGCCAATGCGCCTGCCTGGGCAGAACGGGGCATTGTATGCGGCCCCCTGCCCGGCGCCCAAGGACTAAGGGATGCAGAAATGCCAAATATCCCATTTCTGGCGGCACTGGCGGGCGCA
>WOZN01000416.1 GCA_011620245.1 Acidovorax sp. | reverse complement strand
CCCGTGGGCCTGATCATGAAGCAGCCCGACCTGGGCACCTCGCTGCTGGTGCTGGCGGCGGGGCTGTCGGTGATCTTTTTTGCCGGCCTTTCGTGGAAGCTGGTGCTGCCCCCGATGTTGCTGGGGGCGGTGGGCATCGTGCTGCTGGTTTTCCTGGAGCCCCGGCTGTGCGCCGAAGGTGTGCGCTGGTCTGTCTTGCACGATTACCAGCAGCAGCGCATCTGCACTTTGCTGGATCCGTCGCGGGACCCGCTGGGCAAAGGGTTCCACATCATCCAGGGCATGATTGCCATTGGCTCGGGCGGCATCTTTGGCAAAGGGTTCATGGCGGGCACGCAAACCCACCTCGAGTTCATTCCCGAGCGCACCACCGACTTCATCTTTGCGGCCTTTTCCGAAGAGTTCGGCCTTGTCGGCAATCTGTTTCTGATCATTTGCTTCTTGCTGCTGGTGTGGCGCGGGCTGGCCATTGCGGTGGGCGCAACGACCTTGTTCGGGCGGCTCATGGCGGGGGCGGTGTCGATGATCTTCTTCACTTATGCCTTTGTGAACATGGGCATGGTCAGCGGAATCCTGCCCGTGGTGGGCGTGCCGCTGCCTTTCATCAGCTATGGCGGAACGGCCATGGTCACGCTGGGACTGGCGCTGGGCATTCTGATGTCGGTGGCCCGGGCCCGGCGCATCGATCCCAAGGACGCCCGGCCGGCGCTGTGAAGGGTTTTCCCCCGCATTGCGCGGCAGGGGGCCTGGGAGTACAACCCGGTTGCCAACCTTGTTTTGGCATTTACCCGGAGGTACTTCCCATGGCGTCCAGGTTTGAGCTGAAAAAATCCAAGAACGACAAGTTCGTCTTCAACCTAACTTTCATGGTGCTGGCTGACAGTGGCAAGCTCATTTTGACCAGCGAGCTCTACGGTTCCAAGGCCAGTGCGCTCAATGGCATCGAATCCGTCAAGAAGAACGCCCCCGCGGCGGTGACAGACGACCAGACTGCGTAATGGCCCGCAGGGGTGGGGCTGTGCTCCGCGAGGGTCTGCGCCCCCTGCGCCGCCTGCGGCATGGCGGCGCGCCTAAAATGGCCGCATGTCCTCACGCTCCCCCTCTGCCGCGCCCCAGTGCGCGCCCACCCTGCAACGCATTGATGTTGCCCGCCAGTTGCTCCTGACGCCTTTTGGTCTCGACGAAAGCCATCTGGCGCGTGCGCTGGCTGAAATTCGCACCCACCAGGTGGACGATGCCGATCTGTATTTTCAGTACACCCGCAGCGAAGGCTGGAGTCTGGAGGAGGGCATCGTCAAGACGGGCTCCTTCTCCATTGACCAGGGCGTGGGGGTGCGCGCCGTCAGCGGCGAAAAGACGGCCTTCGCCTATTCCGACGACATCTCTGAAGCATCGCTGCTCGATGCGGCACGCACTGTGCGGTCTATTTCGGGTGTAGCGCAGGCAGGACGTGCGCGAGTAGCTCCTAAAAAAATAGCAAACGGCCGCAGCCTCTATCCGGGCTTAGACCCTATCTCCACGCTGGACAGCACGGCCAAGGTGGCCCTGCTCGGGCAGGTGGAGCAGCGCGCCCGCGCCAAGGACCCGCGCGTAGCCCAGGTCATGGCCGGCCTGGCCAGCGAATACGACGTGGTGCTGGTGGCCCGTGCGGACGGCACGCTGGCGGCGGATGTGCGGCCGCTGGTGCGGCTGTCGGTCACGGTGATCGCCGAGCACAATGGCCGCCGTGAAATGGGCTCGGCCGGTGGCGGCGGGCGCTTCGGCCTGGCATATTTCGACGATGCGCAGATTGCCCGGTATGTGGACGAGGCGGTGAACGCGGCGCTGGTCAATCTGGAGTCGCGTCCCGCCCCTGCGGGCGAGATGACGGTGGTTCTGGGCCCGGGCTGGCCCGGCATCCTGCTGCACGAGGCCATCGGCCATGGGCTGGAGGGGGATTTCAACCGCAAGGGCTCGAGCGCCTTCAGTGGCCGCATCGGCCAGCGCGTGGCGGCCAAGGGCGTCACGGTGCTCGATGACGGCACCATCGCCGACCGGCGCGGCTCGCTCAATGTGGACGACGAGGGCAACACCAGCCAGCGCAATGTGCTGATCGAGGACGGCATCTTGAAGGGCTACATCCAGGACGCGCTGAACGCGCGCCTCATGGGCGTGGCGCCCACGGGCAACGGCCGGCGCGAGAGCTATGCGCATATCCCCATACCGCGCATGACCAACACCTACATGCTGGGCGGCGACAAGGAGCCGGCAGAGATTGTCGCCAGCATCAAGAAGGGCCTGTATGCCACCAACTTTGGCGGCGGGCAGGTGGACATCACCTCCGGCAAGTTCGTGTTCTCGGCCAGCGAGGCCTACTGGGTCGAGAATGGCAAGATTCTTTACCCGGTCAAGGGCGCGACCATCGTGGGCAGCGGCCCCGATTGCCTCAAGCGCGTCACCATGATCGGCAACGACATGAGGCTCGACAGCGGTGTGGGCACCTGCGGCAAGGAAGGCCAGAGCGTGCCGGTGGG
>WOZN01000098.1 GCA_011620245.1 Acidovorax sp. | reverse complement strand
TGCGCCCAAACGCATCGCTTTGATTGGTGCCGCCAAGCATCGAACACAGCACTAGCCGGGTTTCGGTATTTTTGGTATTTTTGGGCTGTAGCGCTTATGCAGCAAGCGTGTGCAGCTATTAAAAGCATAGTGCATTGGGCCGCGCATCAGGCGTGGCACGCGGGCGGGCGCGGCCAGGTGCAATGCCAGAATGCGCCCCATGCAATTTTTCAAAGACTTGAGCCTGTCGGCCTTCACTGCCGGCTTTGTCGCGGTGCTGGTGGGGTTTACGAGTTCCGTGGCCATCGTTTTCCAGGCAGCACAAGCCTTTCAGGCCACGCCCGCGCAAATCACCTCGTGGATGTGGGCGCTCGGATTGGGCATGGGCCTGTGCTCCCTGGTGCCGTCGCTGCTGCTGCACAAGCCGGTCATGGTGGCCTGGTCCACGCCGGGCGCGGCCGTGCTGGCCACTGCCGGGCTGGCCGGTGGCTTCAGCATGGCAGAAGCGGTGGGTGCCTTCATGGTGTGCGCTGCGCTGATCACGCTGGCGGGCGTCACGCGCTGGTTTGAGCGTGTCATGAACCGCATTCCCATGGAGATCGCGGCCGCGCTGCTGGCGGGTGTGCTGGCGCGCTTTGGTCTGCAGGCGTTTGCTGCGGCGCAGACGGCGCTGCCCCTGGTCTTGCTGATGCTGGGGGTGTATCTCGTGGCGCGGCGGCTGCTGCCGCGCTATGCCGTGGTCATCACGCTGGCGCTGGCCATTGGCTTTGTCGCGCTGCGCGGCGAGATGTCCTGGTCGGCCATCCGCTTCGAACTGGCCAGGCCCGTGTTCACGGCGCCGCAGTTCACCCTGTCCGCAGCCATCAGCCTGGCAATTCCCCTGTTTGTCGTGACCATGGCTTCGCAAAACCTGCCGGGCGTGGCAGTGATTCGTGCCACGGGATACGACCTGCCCGTGTCGCGCCTCATCACCATGACAGGGCTTGCGACCTTGGTGCTGGCACCTTTTGGTGGCTATGCGCTGAATTTAAGCGCCATCACCGCCGCCATCTGCATGGGACCGGAAGCCCACCCGGACCGCGACAAACGTTACACGGCAGCGGTGTCCTGCGGCTTGCTGTATGTGGCGATCGGCGTCTTTGGCGCGGTAGTCACCGGCCTGCTGACGGCATTTCCAAAAGAACTGGTGGTAGCCATCGCAGGCCTGGCACTGCTGGGCACCATCGGCAATGGCCTGGCCGCAGCATTGCGCGACGAGCCCCACCGCGAGGCGGCGTTGATCACATTCCTGGTCACCCTCAGCGGTGTGGTCGTGGCAGGCGTGGGGTCTGCCTTCTGGGGCGTGGTCGCCGGCAGCCTTGCGCTATTTGTGCAACAGTACAGGCGGTCCCGAATTCGGAATGTCTGACTCGGTCGGATGCTGTGTGCGTGCCAATGTCCTCGGGCGGCCGCACGTTTTGCCATGCGGGATTTTTTGACGCGGGCGCTTTTTTCTTGAGAAACCATGAAACTCCTGTTCATCGCTGATCCGCTGGAAAGCTTCAAAATCTATAAAGACACCACGTTTGCCATGATGCGCGAGGCGCAGCGGCGTGGCCACACGCTGGCGGTCTGCCTTCCGCAGGATCTGGTGTGGCAGCGTGGCAGTCAGGTGACGGCACGGGTGCGCGACATCGCCCTCACCGGTGATTCCACCCACTGGTTTCAGGCGCAACCCCTGCGCAGCGCAGTGCTCACGGCGTTCGATGCCGTGCTCATGCGCAAAGACCCACCTTTCGACAGCGAATATTTCTATGCGACCCATTTGCTTGAACAGGCCGAGCGGGAAGGAGCTTGCGTCTTCAACAAGCCGCGTGCCCTGCGCGATCACCCGGAAAAGCTGGCGATCATGGAGTTTCCCCAGTTCATCGGCCCCACGCTGGTAACACGCGATTCGCAAGATATTCAGCGATTTCATGCGGAACACCAGGACATCATTCTCAAACCCCTAGACGGCATGGGGGGGATGGGCATATTCCGGGTCGGCCCGGACGGCCTGAACCTGGGCAGCATCACCGAGACACTCAACCGCCACGGTGCGCAAAGCGTGATGGTGCAGAAATTCCTTCCAGAGATCACGGAAGGCGACAAGCGCGTCCTCATCATTGGCGGCAGGCCCGTACCGTTTTGCCTGGCGCGCATCCCGCAAGGCAGTGAAGTCCGGGGTAATCTTGCGGCCGGGGGCAAAGGGGTGGCGCGCCCGCTGTCTGCGCGCGACTGGGAAATTGCCGAAGCGCTGGCCCCTGTCCTTCATAGCCGCGGTTTGCTGCTGGCGGGTGTGGACGTCATTGGAGAGTGCGTCACCGAGATCAACGTCACCAGCCCCACCTGCTTTCAGGAGATCTTCGACCAGACGGGCTGCGACGTGGCCTATCTGTTCGTGGACGCCCTGGAGGCGGCAGTGGCTGCGCGCGCTTGAAGATCTACTCAATTCGTCAATTCGTCTGAGCGCCAGCTTCCCATGCTATGCTCACAGGCTTCGCTCCTCAGAGGCGCCCCTGGT